>JBEKNX010000016.1:0-23210 GCA_049522375.1 Acidimicrobiales bacterium
AGCGACTTGTTGAACTTCGTCGTCCCCACCAACATCACCCGCCTGGCCCCGTCCTCGGTCCTGGCGGTGAGCCGGCACTTCACCGGGAACGGCTCCGAGCAGGGCGCCTACATAGGCATCCCCCTTCTCATCTTTGCCGCCGCCACCCTGTTCCTGGCCCGCCGGCGGGGGGTCACGTGGGTGGCACTGGCCATCGCTTTGGGCGCCGGCGTGCTTTCCATGGGCTCTACGCTCCATGTGGACGGGCACCGGGAGCTCGTGTCGTTCCTGCGCCTACCCGATTTCCTGCTGCAGGAGCTGCCGTTGTTCCATAACCTCCTCCCTGACCGGTTCGCGTCGATGATGTTCCTCGGCGTAGGCCTGTTGCTCTCCCTGGGCCTGGAGGAGCTCAAACGCTTCCCTATGCCGCGGCGCGTCGCCGGGGCCACGTTGGCCGTGGTCGGCCTGGCCTTTTTCTGTCCCATCATCAACTACCCAGCGTCTTCCAGCCCTCTTTACACCGCGTTCACCACCGGTTTGGCGTGCCCGGCGCCCGTACCGGGGAGCCCTAGCTCCGGCCACGCGCCAGTGGTGCTCATGCTGCCGGCGGTCAACGAACTGAACCTGCTCTGGCAGGCCCAGTCGACGTTCTGCTACGTGATGCCGAGCGACACGGGCATGACGGGCACCAACGCCGCTCATACCAGCCGGCTGCGTTTCCTGCTGAAGCTCGGGAACCCGGCCACGCCGGTCCCCGCCATCACCCCGGCGCTCCGCGCCGAAGCGGCCGCCGACATCCGGGCGCTTGACATCAAGGAGATCGTGGTGGGCCCGGAGTCCCCGGCCGTTCCGCAGTGGACACCGGAGGGCCAAGCCCAGGTTGTCGTCTGGGTCCAGGCCCTGCTCGGCCAGGACCCGGAGCAGAGCTTGGACCCCAACATCACCTACGTGTGGAAGCACCTTCCTCCCGTCAGCGACATAGCCTCGGGCCACGTGGCCAAGATCGTCCTGGGCACCAAGCCCCCTCCGGGCCGGAAAGCCTCTCGGAAATAATCGGCGCGCCTTTAGCTTCGGCACCCGCCGGTACCCTCAGGCTTTGGCGTCCGCCCAGCTCTGGCCCCAGGACAGGTTGACCTCCAGGGGGACGTTGAGCTCGGCCGCCCCTCGCATGGCCTCGACGACCGCCTTCGACGCCGCCTCTTCTTCCTCCGGGGGGACCTCCAGGATGACTTCGTCGTGGACCTGTAAGACAAGCCGGCTGCGGAGCTGCTCCTCGTCGAGGCGGCCGTCCAGGCGGACCAGGGCCACCTTGAAGATGTCGGCCGCCAGGCCCTGGATGCCGGCGTTCATGGCTTGGCGCTCGCCCGCCATGCGGACCTGGTAGCGCTCGGACTGCAATTCGGGTATGAGCCGGCGCCGGCCGAAAAGGGTCTCCGTGTACCCCTTGTGGCGCGCCTCGGCCACGACCTCGTCCATGTAGGCCCGGACCCGGGGGAAGCTGTCGAAATAGGCTTTTAGGATCTCGGCCGCTTCGTCCACCTCTATGCCCAGGCGCTGGGCCAGCCCGTAGGATTCCATCCCGTAGGCCAGGCCGTACGAGACCATCTTCGCCCGGGACCGCATCCCGATAGTCACTTCGGCCGGCTCCACGCCGAAAATCCGGGCCGCCGTCATGCGGTGGATGTCGGCCCCGGTCCGGAAAGCTTCTATCAGACCGGGGTCCTGGGCCAGGTGGGCGATGACCCGCAGCTCGATCTGGTTGTAATCGGCCACCAGGAAACGCATCCCTTCGGCCGGCACGAACACCCGGCGCAGCTGGCGGCCTTCCTCGGTGCGGACGGGGATGTTGTGCAAATTGGGGGCATCCGACGAGAGCCTCCCCGTGCGGGCCACGGTCTGGTTGAAAGTGGCGTGTATCCGTCCGTCCGCCCCCACCTCGGCCAAAAGGGCGTCGGTATAGGTCGAGCGGAGCTTCTCGACCTCGCGGTAACGCAAGATGGCCGGGATTATGGGGTGCTCCTCGCGCAGTTTCTCCAACGTCTGGTTGTCCGTGGAGTAACCCGTCTTGGTTTTTTTCCCCGGGGTCAAACCGAGCTTGCCATAAAGGATCTCGCGCAGCTGCTGCACCGAGTTCACCAGGAACTGGGTACCGGCGAGATCGTGGACCTGGCTCTCCAGGGAGCGGGCCTCGTCGGCCAGCTGGCGCCCCAGCCGGGCGAGCTCGACCGAGTCCACCCGGACACCGACAAGTTCCATGCGGGCCAAGACCCTGACCAGTGGCCTTTCGACCTCGTCGTACAGGCGCGACATGCCCCGGTGGGCCAGGGCGCTGGACAGCGGACGAGACAGCCGGGCGACGGCCACGGCGCGTTCGGCTGCCATCCGGCCTGGCTCGGCAGAGCCCGATAGGTCGAGCTGGCCGCTGGGCGTGGTGCCGGCGGGGGCGATGGCGAGCCCGGCGAAGCGCGCCGCCAGGTCCTCCAGCAAGTACTGGTCACCGGCCGGGTCGACCAGATAGGCGGCTATCGAGGTGTCCAGCTGGAGGTTGGCGAAGTCGACGCCCAGCACGGCCAGGCTCCTCATAAGGGCCTTGGCGTCGTGAGCGGAGACGGACGCGCCCCCGCCCGCGCCGAGCAGGTGGCCCAGGGCCGCCCGTACCCGGGCCGCGCCGATAAGGTCCGCCCCGACCCACCAGGCGCGCGCCGGGGCCGGCGGGGCCGGGGCCGGCGGGGCGGGCGGGGGCGGGGCAGGCGGGGCCGGGGCGGGCGGGCGGCCGGCCCCGTCCCCCTCGCCGCCGCCGTCCCCGACCAGGGCGAAGGCCAGGCCCCTCAAGGAGGAGCGGCCCTCCCGGCCTTCCCAAGACCCGGCCACGGCCAGGGCCACCCCGGTACGGGCCCACGCCTCTAGGGCCTGGGCCGCACCGGTCGCCCCCTCCAGGACCTCCATGGCCACCGCCAATTGCTCACCGGGCACTGGCCCGGAGCCGGTGTCCGCCCTGGCGGTACCGGTCGCGTCGACGAAGCGGTCCCAGAGCGTACGGAACTCCAGGAACTCGAACAGCCGGCGCAGGTCGGTCACGTCCCAGCCCCCGACGGCCGCTTCCCCGGGCGCGACGGTGACGTCCAGGTCGCGCACCAGCGGTATGACCCGGGCGTTGCTGCGGACCGGCTCCTCGCCGGCGATGAGCGCGTCGCGCAAGCGCGGTGTCAGCTCGGCCAGATGGGCGTACACGCCGTCGAGGTCGCCATAGGTGCTTATCAGCCTGGCGGCGGTTTTTTCGCCCACGCCGGGGACCCCGGGCAAGTTGTCCGACGGGTCGCCCCGCAGGGAGGCAAAGTCGGGGTACTGTGCCGGCGTCACCCCCGTCCGCTCCAGGATGCCGGCCTCGTCGTAGAGCACGTAGTCCGAGACGCCCCGCCGGTTGTATAGCACCTTCAGGTGGGGGTCCTGGACAAGCTGGTAGGTGTCGCGGTCACCCGTGACCACGATCACGTCGTCGCCCTCGGCCGCCGCCCTGGTGGCCAGCGTGGCCAGGACATCGTCGGCCTCATAGCCCGGTGCCTCGACGACGGGGATGCGCATGGTCTCCACCAGCTGGCGCACAAGGCCCATCTGCTGGCGCAATATGTCCGGGGCGGCCGAACGCGTCGCTTTATAGCCGGCGACCAGGTTGTGGCGGAAGGTCGGCTCCGGCCTGTCGAAGGCGACGGCCAGATAGTCGGGCTTGTGGTCCTTGATCAGGTTCACGAGCATGGAGGTAAAGCCGTAAACGGCGTTTGTCACTTGTCCCGAAGCCGTGGCCAAGTCGGTCGGCAGGGCGAAAAAGGCCCGGTAGGTCAGCGAGTTACCGTCGAGGAGCATCAACAACGCCATAACCCGTCCCTCCCGGGCGTCCCAGCCCCCGTCACTGACCTCTCCACCCTAGAGTCTGCCACTACTCCCGGCGCCACCTGGCGCCTGGCCCCTGCCGGCGGCGGGCGCAGCTGCTCCCCGTCACCGGGCGGGCCCTTTTACCGAGGTCCTGGGGTCGGCCCCTGCGCAGAAGTACGCTCGCGGCATGAGCACCGTTGCCGGCCGGACCGGCGCCCACCCTCCCAATGAGCAGTACCTCGAGGCCGTCTTCAATCTCGAAGAAGAGGGCAGCCAAGTGATCCAGGCTCGTTTGGCCGAGCGCGTCGGCCATTCCGCCCCCACCGTCTCCGAGATGGTGCACCGCCTGCGTGAAGAGGGTTATATAGAGGTGCGGGGACGGTCGCTCTCCCTGACCCCGTCCGGCCGCCAGCTAGCCACCAGTGTCATACGCAAACACCGCCTAGCGGAACGGCTCCTGACCGACATCATCGGCCTGCCCTGGCACAAGGTCCATGCCGAGGCCGACCGCTGGGAGCACGTGATCTCCGACGAAGTCGAAGCCCGGCTGGTGGAAATCCTGGGGAACCCCCCCACCTGCCCGCACGGCAACCCCATCCCCGGATCGGGTGCCCAACCCGAGCCGGCAACGGTCCTGGCCAAGGCGAAGGTGGGCGACCGGGTGCGCCTGAGCCGGATGATGGAGCTCGTCGAGTTCGACCTCAACGCACTGGTCTACCTCGAACAGCACGGCTTCATCCCCGGCTGCCAGGCCACCGTTGTCGCTCGGGGCCCCGACGGGAGCCTGGTGCTGGAAGTGGGCGAGGACAATGTGGTCCTGGGCGCCTCCCTGGCCGCGCTGCTCTTCGTGGCGCCCGCCACTGCCTTGGTGCCCCCCGGGCCGAGCGGGGCCTAAGGCCGCAGCTCTCCCGAAAGCACCCGCAGGGAAACTTCCTTCATCGTCGTCCGCCCGTCCATAGCCCGGCGCTGGACCCAGCGGAACGCGTCGCTCTCCTTCATGTCGAGCTCGTCCATGAGCACGCCCTTGGCCCGCTCGACCAGGGTGCGGGCCTCCATGCGCTCCTCGAGATCCTTGAAGGCCTCCTCGAGCGCCTTCATCTCCTCGAAGCGTCCCAGGGCCAGTTCCATGGCCGGGACCAGGTCGTTGCGCTGGAACGGCTTGACCAGATAAGCCAGTGCACCCGCTTCCCGGGCCCGGTCCACGAGCTCGCGCTGGCTGAAGGCGGTCAGGATCAGGACCGCGGCCAATCGTTCGGCCGTTATCTCGGCGGCCGCGGTCAGCCCGTCACCACCCGGCAGGTTGATGTCGAGGATGGCCAAGTCCGGGCGCTGAGCGCGCACCAGGCCCACGATCTCATCGCCGCGGCTGGTTTCGCCCACGACTTCGTAACCCTCCTCCTCGAGGGTTTCCCGCAAGTCGAGACGGATGAGAGCCTCGTCCTCCGCTATTACGAGCCTTGCGCTCACTCGGCCTTACCCTGCCCTTCTACTTGGCCCTTCTACTTGCCTGCATGGAGGTTCCTGCATGAAAACTACCGGCGGCGCTGGTAGCAGGCGCTAACCCGCGCTCCCGGGCACCAGCTTGTCCAAGAGCTCGTCGAGGTCGTGCTCCAAACGCTTGACCTGCGAAGCCAGGCCGTCCCGTGCTCCCGCCATGGCGTCGGCGTGACGCTGGGCTTCCTGGCTTTCGCGCGCGGCCAACGGCGTCTCCGAGACCAGCGAGCGCAGGCGCGCCTCGTCCGCCGCCTCGGCCAGCGCGCTCAGTTGCTCGTCGGCGATGGCCAGTTCTTCCCTGGTCTTGCGCAGACGCCGGGAAACGTCCATCAGCCGTCGCTCCACGAGGTATTGAGCCATCCGGAACAATTTAGCTTCATCGCTCCGGCCGCCATGACCAGCCCCCGCCGCCGTGACCAGCCCCCGCCGGACGCGCGGCTCCAAGCGCTGGTGGCGGTCGTCAAAAGCCAGTCTTGCCCTTTGTGGGGCCATGCGTTCAGCACGCTCTCAGGTCGGTCAGTCAAAATAGGGGCTACGGGAGTGGGGTGATGACGTGCGAGTCCTGGTCGTAGACGACGAGCCGGCGGTACGCCAGGCTTTGGAACGCGCCCTGCGTTTTGAGGGTTACACAGCCGAACTGGCCGAAGACGGGATGGCCGGCCTTGCCGCCCACGCCCAGCGGCCCGCTGATGCCATCGTTTTGGACATCGCCATGCCCCGCCTCGACGGGCTGGAAATGTGCCGGCGCCTGCGGGCGGCCGGTGACCGGACCCCGGTGCTCATGCTCACCGCCCGGGCCGCCGTTACCGAGCGGGTAGACGGCCTCGATGCCGGTGCCGATGATTATTTGGTCAAGCCTTTCGCTCTCGAAGAACTGCTGGCGCGCCTGCGCGCCCTGATGCGGCGCAGCGCACCGAGCGCCGAGAGCGAGCCGCTGCGCTTCGGCGACCTCACGCTCGACCCAGGTACCCGTGAGGTACGCCGGGCCAACAGGTTGATCGAATTGACCCGTACCGAGTTCCTGCTGCTGGAGCTGTTCCTGCGCAACCCCAAGCAGGTCCTGCCCCGCGAAGTGATCTTCGACCGGGTCTGGGGCTACGACTTCGGCCTCAACTCCAACAGCCTCGAGGTCTACATCGGTTACCTGCGGCGCAAGACCGAGGCTGAAGGGGAGGCGAGGCTCATACACACGGTGCGGGGCGTCGGGTACGTGATGCGGCTGCCGGCGGAGATGAGGGCATGAAAAGAGCCGCCCTCTCTCAGGCATGGAACTGAACTGGGCGCCCCGGCATAGCTGGCAGGACAGCGGCCCTGTCCCGCCCGCACCGGCTCCCCTCTGGCCGGTGCCCGGCCAACCTCTACCCCCGCCGGCGCCGCCCGCACAAGCCCCACCCGGGGCCGGCGCTACTACGGCCGCTGAGCCCGCCGGGGCCATCGAAGAGCCTGCCCTCGCTCCCGCCGGCGGCGACGAGGGCAACGGCGACGGCGAGCTGGTCCCGGAGCTCGAGGGGGCCCCGCCGGCCCCCCGCTCCTTGGCGTTACTGCGCGAGGTCAGCTTCCGCACTCGCATAAGCGTCCTGGTCGGGGTGGCCGTAGGCATAGCGGTGGCCATGGCTGCGCTGGTGTCCTATGTCGCCGTGAGCAGGCAGCTCGAGCGCCAGGCGAACTCCAACCTGCAAAGCGCCGTCGCCCAACTGCCGAGCCTTGTCCGCTTCGAGGGCCCGGGCCTGCTGAGCGGGGACCCTTTAATCACTTTCCAGCTGCGGACGGGCGACCAGGTCCAGGTCATCATCGGCGGCCCCCAGGGGACCCAGGTGCACTCGGTCAACGCCCAGCAGGACACCATCTCCGAAACCACGTTCTTCCCGCTCACGGCCACCTCCAAGCAGATCCTGGCGGCGAGCCCGGACGAGCAGTCGGTGCAGACCGAACAGGGCTCCGACGGCAACCCGTACCTCGTCGCCACCGTCAGCGTGATAACGGGCGAGTTGGCCGTGCAGATCGGCTACCCGATGTCCAACGTGGACAACACGCTGGCGTTCCTGCGCCTCATCCTCGTCCTGGTCGCTCTGGGGGGCGCCGCCGTTGCCACCGGGCTGGGCTGGCTTGTCGGCCGCGCCAGCATCCGACCGGTGGAGACGCTGTCATGGGCGGCCGAGCACGTGGCGGAGACCCAGGACCTGTCGGCCACTATCGACGACACGGGCAACGACGAGCTAGGGCGGCTGGCGCGCAGCTTCAACGCCATGCTCGGGGCCCTGGCCGCTTCGCGGCAGCAACAGGCCCAGCTCGTATCTGATGCCGGCCACGAACTGCGCACCCCGCTCACCAGCCTGCGCACCAACATCGAAGTGCTGATGAAGATGCGGGACCTGCCGAGCGATGACCGAGAGGCGCTCCTGGCCGACCTGGACTCCCAGTTGAAGGAGCTGACCACGCTGGTAGGCGACCTGGTCGACCTGGCCCGGGACGACGAACGCCCCGAAGCCGAGCCGGAAGCGGTGCCCTTCGCCGAACTGGTGCAGCGGGCGGTGGACAGGGCGCAGCGGCGGGCGCTGTCCTTGCACTTCGACGTCTCTGTGCAGCCTGGGCAAGTCCGCGCCCAGCCCGCCCTGCTGGAACGGGCCGTGATGAACGTCCTCGACAATGCGGCCAAATGGAGCCCGGTGGGCGGACGCGTCGGCGTGACGCTGGCGTCCAACGGCGCCTGGCACCTGACCGTGACCGACCAGGGCCCGGGTGTGGCCCCCGAGGACCTGCCTCACATATTCGAACGCTTTTACCGCGCCCAGTCGGCACGGTCGATGCCCGGTTCAGGCCTGGGGTTGGCCATTGTGAAGCGGGTCGTCGCCTCTCACGGAGGCACCGTCGAAGTAACGTCGCCCGCCGACGGGGGGACCAGGGTGGACATCGAGTTGCCGCTCGACACCGAACCGATCAGCTGAGCGCTCCTGGCCCAGGACGGTTCAAAGCCCGAGGTCGCCCAGGCCCAGGGCGGCCAGGTCCGAGGGGGTGTCGAAGTCGGCGAAGACGTGCCTGGCCCTTCCCGTCGGCCAGCGCTCTTCGTCCACGAAGACGATGCCGGGGCGGTGCAGCAGGGCCTTCATGGACCGCTCGCCCGCCCGCACCAGGGCACTGGCGGCGTCGAGGTCCTCTGGCGACCAGCGGGCGCACAGGGGCTGGGGACGGCCGTCGACCACCGGCACCACCGATGCCGGCCCCGGCCAGCGGCTGAGGAGGACAAGATCCCCGGCAGCCACAAAGGCAAGGTCACAAGCCAGCAGCAAGACGGGCCCGGAGTGGCCCACGGCCCGCAGCGCCCGCCGCGCCGCACAAGCGGCCACCAGCGGGCCACGTCCGGGCGGCTGTTCAGCGACGGCCGTCAGGCCCGATCGCCCCGGGCCTACCTCCAGGACAAGGCTCGCCACCTCGCTCAGGACGGCGGCCAGGCGCGCGGCGCTGGGCATACCGTCGACCTCGACCAGTGCTTTGTCGAACCCCATCCGGCGGCTGGCCCCCCCCGTAAGAAGGGCGCCAGCCACCTTGGAGCCTTCGCTCACGGCGCGTCCCGGGTCATTACCTCGATTTGCCATTGCTCGATTTGCCACTGTCCCGATCGCCGGCGCCCCCATCTGCCATGTCCCGCCGCTCCGGTCAGGCAGGTTGGTGCGCCCAGCGCCAGGAGGCGCTCACCCTCGGTCCCGACGCGGCGGTCTTGGGCACAGCGTGCTCGCAGCGCGCCTGGCAGGCCCCGCCCATGACCAGCAGGTCGCCTGATGCGGGCCGAAAATCGACCGAGCGCCCACCTCCCCGCGGCCGCACGAGGAAAGGCCTCGTCGCTCCCAGGGTGACTATGGCCACGATGGTATCGCTCAGGTACTTGAGCTCCCGGTCGGCATGAAAAGCCACACTGTCGCGCCCGTCCCGGTAGTAGTTGAGCCCGGGGCCGGCCAGCGGGACGGCGTAGAGCCTTTCCAGGCGGTCCCCGGCCATCTCGAGCGCCGGATCCGGGAGCTCGCTGCCCCGGCCGTACCAGCAACTGAGCCGAGGCTCGTCGACAAAACGCTCGTACATCCAGCGCCGGTGGTGGCGCCAGGGGACGGACGTGATGAGCGCCGGGCACAACGTGTCGGCGCCCCGCAGCCATCCCCGGCGCACTTCCACCCAGGCGCCCGCTCCGAGGTCGGTCCGCTCGGCGGTGGCCTCAGCGGCGACAGCCGTTTCACCCGTCCCGAACAGACCGAGCTGAAGTGCGCTCATTGCCACATTGTACCCAACCCAAACAAATGTTCGATAGTACGGACATTGTCTGAAGGAGGGGATCCCCATTAGCCTTCGCCCAATGCTTTCTATGCCCACCGGCCCGGGGTGGCCCGGTGGCCCGGGGTCGGGCCGGGACCGCGACCCAGCCCACGTGCGGGGGGAGCTTTGACCCCGTTCTACATCGCCGGTGCGTTATTGGTGGTGGCCCAGATCCTCGGCATCTACGCCCTTGTGACCCGCAAGGCGGACTTTGTCTTCGCCGTCATTATGGTCGTGCTCGTCGTGGCGGCCCTGGCTTCGGGCGCCGACGGCGTCTACCGCCAGCTGCACTAACGGCTGGCCTAAGGCCAGATAAGCCTCGAGCCGCGGTACAGCGAGCTCGCCAGCGAGGGGTCCTCACTGGTGGCGAGGTCGACCGGCTTGTGCACCAGATTGTACTGGGCCACCGCTTTCGCCTCCGGGGCCCACTCAGTCAACGTCTCCACGCCGATGCCCTGGCCGGCGACGTGGTGGTCGGTGGCGAGGGCGCTCTCGATCCTCCACTCCGCTTGGCCATGGGCGACGTCGAACGTCGGTCCCTGGGCCTCGGCCAGGTACCCGACGCAGGTGGCGGCGTGAACGGTGCAGTAGCTGAAGGCCCGGAACGAAGCCCGCAGGAAATCAGCGGCGGCAGCCGGGTGGGCGGCCAGGAACTTGCGGTTCGCCACCTGGACGTTGAAGGTGCCCGAGATCCCGAACTGGGACGGCGTCCACATCCTGAACGGGTCATGGTCGGCCCGCAGCGTGATCGGTTCGTTGGACTGGTACGCCTCGAGGGCGTCGAAGGCGCCGTGGACGAGCAGCAAGGGGTCATAAGTCTGGTCGTCGACCAAGCGGACCTTGGAGACGTCGACTCCCGCCTTCACGAGCATCTCGCTGAGCACGACCGGGAGCACCGTGTGGTAGCCGAGAGTCTTGCCTTCGAGCTGAGTGAGCCTGGTTATGCCCGCTCGGGTCAACAGCGCATAGTCGGACGTGTCCCCGTAGGTGGAGATCCCGACGAAGTTTGACCCGTCCGCCTCCTGGACGATGGCGTCGGCGGCGCTGCCCTCGCCGGTTATCTGGGCGGCATCGGCCGAGACGAGCGCATAAGGCGACGCGCTGGTCGGGACGGCGATGAAGTCTACGTTGAGGCAGAGGTCGGCGAAGTACCCGAGCTTGTCGGCCGCGTAGACGTCGATGATCCCGGCCGAGGCGTCATAGCCGAACGGCGAGGCGAAATGGACGGTCCCGGCCGCCCGGTTGGCGGCGCATTCCCGTGAGCTCGGCGCCAGCGCTCCGGGACGGGCCGCGGGGGGCGGGGCGGCGGCGTGAGCCGATGCCGGTACCAAGAACACGGACGCCAGGATGAAAAGGGCCGTCGTCGTGCGCCTCCGGGCGCCGCCGGGCATCTTCAACTTCGCCATCCTCTCCGTCGTCACTTCGCCGCCGGCGTTGCCTTGACGCTTCGCCGTCTGTCGGGCGGCGGGACTGTCCAACCTGGCAAGACCCTAGTGGGCCGGAGGCCACGAGCGGTGCTGGTGGCAAAGCGGTGATGATGCCACCCGCGCTCAACGCGGCCCCGACCGGGCTGGGTGCCACGACAGCACCCTCCGCTCGGTCAGGGCCACCAGGAGAGTGAACGCCAGGCCGAGCAGCGATAGGCAGAAGATGGCCGCGTAGATCTGAGGCAGTTGGACGGTCTGGAACCCGAGCTCGATGAGCGAGCCGAGACCGTTCGCCGTCCCGGCGGTAGAGAACTCCGACACGACGGCGCCGATGATCGACAACGGGAAGCAGATCCGCGCCGCCGCGAACAGGAAGGGCAGGCTTGAGGGGATCCGCAGGTGCAGGAGGACTTCGAGGCGGGACGCATCGAGGGTCTGGAAGTACCGGAGCGCCTCGGGGTCAATGGAGCGCAGGCCCACGAGCGAGTTGACCAGTAGGGGGAAGAAGACGATTATCCCGGTCACCAGGTAGCGCGGCGTCATCGTGAAGCTGAAGGCGACGGCGAGCCCGGGAGCGAGGCTGACGACCGGGGTGACGTTGAGGATCACCGCCAAAGGCATGACGGCCCGCTCGACTACGGGGATGTGGCTCATGGCGACGGCCAGGCTGAAGGCGATGACGAAGCTCGCCCCGAGGCCGACGCCGCTCTCCTCCAGCGTGACCCCCGCAGCGTCCAGGAACTCGCGCGGGTGGTCCGCCAGCTGGGCCCAGATCGCTCCGATCCGGGGGATCAAATACGCATTGTGTACAGCGACGAGCTGCCAGGCCAGCACCAACAGACCGAGCAACACGGCGGCCGGGGCCCAGCGCACGACCAGCCGGGCCCCTCGTCGACGGCGTTTGGCTGAGGAGATCGGCGACCTGGGGACGGTCACGGGGCGGGCCGCTCATCGTTCATGGCGCTATGCAGCGCCAGGCGCACCTCGCGCTCGACGTCCCGGAAGGCGTCGCTCACTTCGACGAGATCCCCCCGCGGTCGCTCCAGGGTGACCTCGATGAGCGCGGCCACTCTTCCCGGGGCGCGCGTCATAACCACGACCTCGTCGGACAGCAGCACCGCCTCGGAGACCGAGTGGCTGACGAACAGCACTGTGGTCCCCGTCGCCTGCCACAGCTGTAGGAGCTCACGCCGCAACACCTCGCCCGTCAGCTCGTCAAGAGAGGAGAACGGCTCGTCCATGAGGAGGACGGCCGGCTCATGGGCAAAGGCCCGGGCGATCGCCACCCGCTGGCGCATACCACCGGACAGTTCGGCCGGCCTCCGATCGAGGACGTCACCGAGACCGAGGGCGATGAGCACCTCGGCCGGGTCGCGCGCCGGCTTGGGACGGCCGCTGCCGGCAGACCGGTTTATCTCGAGGGGAAGCCGGGCGTTCTCGAGCACGGTGCGCCAGGGCAACAGCGCCAGCGCCTGAGGGACAAACCCGATGTGCTTCGAGCGACGTGCATGCTCGGGGTTCTCGCCGAAGATCGAAATGCCACCCGTGTCTGGACGCTCGAGACCGGCGACAACCCTCAGCAGCGTCGACTTCCCGCAGCCGCTCGGGCCGATGAGGGTGACGAACCGGCCCCGCAAAACGCTCAGGTCGACCGGTCCCAGCGCCGGCACCGGACCGTCCTCGGTCGCGTACGTCTTCGACACACCCGAGACGACGAGCCCGGGTTGGTCCTCCACGGCGGGCCTAAGAACTTGGGCCGGCCACGCCGCACCGGGCTGCGAACGCGGGGTAGAGACCCTGATCGGAGGACATCCAAAAGACGTTACCGCCCGCGCCCAGCGACCGCAGACGGCTCCGAGGGACGCGGACCGGGCCCGGCCTCCGTCGGCACATTCGGGCGGCCCAGCGGGGGCACCAGGGCCTGTCGCACCCGCTGGCGGGGCGACACCGACTAGCTATTGCCCGCCCTGGCCGCTAGCCTCCGAACCGTCGTGGCGTGCCACAAGCCCGGACGGGCAGTTGGGGCGCTGCGAGCGACCAAGCGCCTCATCGCGGTGCTGGTCGGCCTCGCGGCCGCTGTTGGCGGTTTAGGCGCGCCTCTGGCCCCGGCTTTCGCCGGCCAACTGCAAACGGCCAGGGCGCGAGCGGCGGCGCTGGTCGTGCAGGCTGAGAGCGAAGCTCGCCTCGTCCACTCCCTCACGCTCCGCTACCAGCAGGACGCCGCCCAGGCCGGGTTTTGGCAAGAACAGGCAGCTAGAGCCGAGGTGGCGGAGAGGTCCCTGAAGTTGCGCTCGGCCAGGACACAAGCGCTGCTCCAGGAGGAGGCCGTGATGTCCTATGCCGACTCGGTCGCCTCCCTCAACCCGGCTGCCGGCGTGTCGTCCGCCAACTTCGTCGAGATTGCTGACCGGCAGGCGTATACGACGGCTGCGGTCGGGGACCTTTCCACCACCTTGGACCAGTTCAACAGCGAGCGGTCGGACCTGGTGGCAACGATCGCGTCGGCGAAGAAGGACCTCCGGGACGATCTGACCACGGAGATCCAGGCCGGGGCGGCTCGCCGTGACGCGCTCGGGGAGGCCGCTTCGTTACAGACCATGCTCGCCCGGACGCGTTCGGAGATCGCCGCCCTGAGCGCCCGCCAGCGCGCCGCCACCGGGCCGCCCGTCGGGAACGGGATAGTGACAGCTCTGGCCACGCAGATGGGGACACCGTCGACGGCCGCCGGCGCGCTCGTCACGACCACGACTTCAGCGACGCGCGATGCCCCACTGGCCACCGCGACCACCACGAGGGCCACTACGACGACCACCAGGGCCACTACGACCACCACCAGGGCCAGTACGACCACGGGGGCCACTACGACCACCACCAGGGCCACTACGACCACCACCACCACCAGGGCCACTACGACCACGGCGGCTACGACGACCACGGCGGCTACGACGACCACGGCGGCTACGACGACCACGGCGGCTACGACGACCACGGCGGCTACGACCACCACGGTCGCACCCTCGACGACGAGCACGACGGGCCCACCGGCGCCCTCAGCACGCGTCGCCGCTACGGTCCCCGCCGCACAGTCCTCCCCGGCCGGGGGGGTCTGGCTGGAGCTGCGCGAGTGCGAGTCGGGCGACAGCTACCAGGCGGATACCGGCAACGGCTACTACGGCGCCTACCAGTTCTCGCCGTCAACGTGGTCTGACCTCGGCTACCCCGGGCGGCCCGACGAGGAGCCTTACTGGATGCAAGACCAGGCCGCCCAACGCCTGGAAGCCGACGAGGGCTGGGCCCAGTGGCCGTCTTGCAGCGCCGCCTTAGGCCTCTAACTCCGCACCGGCCTCTGACGGGACTGAGTGCTCGCTGAGAGCGGCCGCACAACTTGACAGGCTTACTAGCTATCTGACTAACTAGCTATATGGCTGTTAGCAAAGATGATGCCGAAGCCGCCGCTGTGTTCAAGGCACTGGCCGACTCCACCCGGCGCCGGGTCCTCGAGGACCTCAGCCAGGGAGAGCTCGCCGCCGGCGAGCTGGCCTCTCGTTTCCCCATCTCAGGGCCCTCGGTGTCCCGGCACCTGGCCGTTTTGAAGGCGGCCGGCCTGGTCACGGAACGGCGCAGCGCCAACCGCGTCATCTACTCGCTGGTTGGCGACCGTCTGGCGGCCCATGTCGGCGAGTTCCTCTCGACGGTGTGCCCCGAGCGCGCCCCGGCACGCCGCCATGGGAAGAAAAAGGCCAAGACAGCCCCGAAGAGCCCCGGCAAGGCCAAGCAAAAAGCCGCTCCCGCGCCCGAGGCTCCGCGGCCCGAGCGGTCAACGGCCGAGGGGCCCGCCCACCGCGAGGGCACGGGACGGGACCAGCTCAACGCCACGGTGTGAGCGGCGGGCACTCCTGCTCGCCGACGCCGGGGGCGCGACCTGTCAGCCAGGCGAACAGGTCGTTGGTGGTGCCTATGATCTCGACTCCGTCGCCACTGCCGGCCACCCAATGCTGGCCGGCGTCGCTGCCCGTCAACACCACGGCCACGCCCGGGGGAAGGCGCGCCGGCAGGTCGATCATGGCGCGGTCCATTTCTTCGAGCACCCATGCGAAGGGCCAGTCCTGCGGATCGTAGCCGTAGTCGAGGTCGACATGGTGGACCTCGACCTCTCGTAGCCGGCTCACTACCAGGCCCGGGCCGATGCGCACCTCTCCGCTGGGGTGGAGCGCCCTCGCCTCCCAGGCATCGTCGGAGGCGTTGGCCAGAGCCACCGCCAGCTGCTCGCAGGCGCGCCGCAGCCGCTGCTCGAGCTCCCGGGCCGGACGGGCACGGCCAGCTGCGATCTCGGCATTGCGAGCCGGCCGCCCGCCCGGGTACACCTCAACCACCTCGCCCCGGGCGGCGGCCTCCAGGGCACGCCGGGTACCGTCGGCGTTGGCGGCCAGATGGGTCACCACCATGGAACGGTCCCACTCCGGCAGAAGGCTGTGCCCGGTGGCGGCGACATCGTCCAAACGGCCCACGCTCGCCAGCAGCTTGCCTGTGGCCTCGCCGATCCGCTCCACGTACGGGTTGTCCATGCCGCCAACGGTACCCGCGTCAGGAAGCCATGGCCGTGGTCTCGGGCGCCACCAGTCCCACCGCTTCCTCGGCCGCGGCCAGGCTGACCTTCCCGGACCGGGCCGAGGCGGACCAGGCCGCCAGCCCCAACCGCTGCACCTCCAGGGGGCGGCCGTCGGCGGCCACGCATAGCAGCTCCAGCGCGCCCTCCTCGAACTCGACGTCCCGGTCGGCGGCGGGTACCACCAATGCTTCTCTGGCCTCGCTGTCGTCGAAGCGGCCGAGCCTGGTGGGCCACACGGACCCGGCGAAGTTGCCCGTCCGGGCGAAGCGCTGGCCAAGTTGAGGACCGCTCGTCAGCAAGAAAGCCACGGGCAACCCGTCCCGGGACAGGCTGCGAGCCAGATGGCCGGCGCATTCCACCTCAGCGCCGCTCAACCGGTCGGCGTCGTCGAGCACTAGCACCAGCCCTCGGGAAATGCGCTGGGCGAACGAACCGGCCACGGCGAAGAACTCCCTGAGCTCGGTCCACGATGGCTCGCGGCCGGTCGGCACCAGCCGGCGGAGTTGTTGGACCGGCACCAGTCCCCGGCCGGCCGGGTGCCCTGGGCGCGTCCGGGGCCAGGGCGGGGCACCGGTCCCGGTAGGGGCCCCGGCGACCGGCCGGTGCACCCCGGGAGACCACAGACTTCCCATTCCGGCCACAGTCTGGTTGGCCACGTCCCGCATGGCCCGTTCTTTGGGCCGGCAACGGTGGAACGTGACGACCCAGCCCAACCGGGCGGCGACCTGGCGGCCGACGGCGCGGGCCAGGGCCGTCTTGCCCAGGGCCGGCGTCGACACCACCAGCTGATGGAACCGGGGGTCCCCCGGGCCCGCCATGTAGGCGGCCAAACTGGTGGCAACGATGCCGGCGCCACCTATCGACTCGGCGTCGGCCCGGTCCACTAAGTGGGGTGGTTGCGCGCCCCGGAAGGGCCGGTAGGGAGGAGGGCAAGTGGTCATTGGCGCCTACTTTCTATGAGCGTTCCTACAAGCGGGTTGGTTCCTGGACGGTGAGGGCGCGGGCCTTGTCGTTGGCCTGGCGGGCGGCCAGTTCTTCGGCCCTGATCTCCGGCCAGTCGCGGCTTTCGGAGAGAAGGGGCATGCGGACCAGGACGGGAGGGAGCCGGCTCCACAGGACCAAAGCCCGCCCGGCCGGCAAGGTACGGATCTCGTCGGCCCGCAGGACGGTCTCGCTTTCCCAACTGGTGGTGCGGGAGTAGTCGCCGCCGCCTTTGCCGCTCGTGCCCCGGTGGGTCGATTCGCGCCGCACACGTCGCTGCCCGCAGATCCGCTCCAGGTCCGACAGGTCATTGGGCGACGTGAGACCGCCCAACACGGCGGTGATCGAGGTGGCGTTGCCCATGGTCTCGGCCTTTTGAGGGCCCCATCGGGTCACGGCCTGCGAGAACGACTGCATGGCGTAGACGAGGACGATGCCCCGGCCCCTCCCGTCGGCCAGCAGCTCGGGCAAGGACGGGACCGGAGCAATGCTCGGTGCCTCGTCCAGTAGGCCCAGCAGGGGCGGGTCCAGGCGCCGGGTGGGCGAACGTGCCGCCATCCTCTCGGCGCAGTCGAAGACCTCGTCGGCCAGCGCCGTGATAAGCGGGGCGATGGCTCCCAGCCGGGAGCCTTTGCCCATCAGGTACAGCGTCCCGTTGGCGCGTAGCAGCGCTTCTATGTCGAGGTCCTGGCCTGGGCCCGGGCAGCAGTCCGCCACCACCGCGTCGTGGCTGAGGCAAGCCAGCGCCCGGGCCACGTAGCGCAGGACCCCGGACGTCGTCTCCGCCGCACCGGTGGTGTGCAGCTCGATGAGGTCGGCCCAACCCGGCGCCGCGGCGGAGGTGGAAAGCAGGATCTCCGTTGGCG
Organism: Acidimicrobiales bacterium; assembly: GCA_049522375.1. Taxonomy (GTDB): domain Bacteria; phylum Actinomycetota; class Acidimicrobiia; order Acidimicrobiales; family Palsa-688; genus Fen-671. Next base: position 17,529 of record JBEKNX010000016.1, read on the forward strand.
TGGTGTCGTCCGGCCGGCGGGACCAGTCCAGCACGGCCCGGATGTCCAGGCTCCCAAGGGCGGCGGCGTGCAAGTAGGCCTTCAGCAAGTCACGCGCCGAGTCACGGAAGAAAGCACCGTTCTGCACGTCGGCGTCGTCGCCCGTCGCCGCCAGTAGGGCGGCAGACCGCCGCTCAGCCGTCTCGCTCCGCTCACAACCCGCTACCGGGGACCAGCGAGCCTTCTCGGCCGCAGGCACGAGAGAATCGGGGTCGAGGGCGAAGACGGGGCCGCGGCGCAGGCGGGCCACGGCCGACAGCTCGTACAGGTCGGCCTTGGTGGACGTGGCCAAAGCCGGCCCGGGGTGCTGGCGCAGGATGGGCAGGAGGGCGCGGAACGTCTTGCCCTCCCCCGGCGGTGCCACCAGGCGCAATGACGCCTCCCAGCTGGGCCAGAGCGCCATACCTCCCGGAACGGCGTACCCCAGCGGGTAGCCCACGTCACCCGGCGACAGCCCTTGCCCGCGGGCGACCAGGGACGGCCGGGTCTGGGGCGCACGCCGGCGCGCCGCGCTCACCGACGCCTCCAGGCGCAACTGGCTCGGGCTGGCAAAACCAAAACGGCTCCTTTGGTCGCTGACGGGCGAGCGGCGCACCATGGCCGGGCGCGCCCTGGGTGCCGGGCGAGGCCGCCGGGGGGCCAACCGTCGGGCCGCGACGAAGGCGGCAGCCACCTCGGCCCCGGCGATAAGGGCGAAGACAAGCCAGAAGGCGGCGGCGCCCGCCAGGCGCGCCGCCTGCGAAGCGGGCCAGCCGTCTGCGGGGCGGTCCGGGTGCACCAACGCGCCCAGGACCACCGTGACCAGGTGCGAGGCCGAAGGCCACGCCCATCCCCGGCCGAAGACCTCAGCCGACAGGGCGCCCGCGCCCACCAGGTCGACGGACAGGCCGATGCCAAGCACCACGACCAGCACGCTGGCCTGGCGCCGGGCCACTGACGCGGAGCGGGCGCGGGGCCGGGGGGCCCCACGGCCGGGCCCCGGGGACAGGGCCGGCAGCCCCAGGCGCGCTACGGCCGTTCTCACGACACCCTCGCCAACAAGGCGCTCTCGGCCTGGGCCAGGGCGTAGTAAACGGCCTTGGGCCGCATCCCGTGGCACCGGCCCACCTCGCTGGCGGGCAGGCCCTTTACCCGGGTGGCGTAGACGAGCCGGGCCTGCGCGGCGCTGAGCGACTGCGAACGCACGGCGTCGGTGAGCGCCACGGCCAGCCACTCCGCGGTCGAGCGCGACGCCGCCAGGTCTGTCGTCGCCCAGGCGTCAAGGGCCGCCCGCATGGGCACCGTGCGCTCCTGGTAACGGTGCTGGGCACGGCGGACGGTGCGCAACCTCCTCGTCGCCTCGCGCAGCAGCAACCGGGCCACGTCGTCCCGGTCCTCTCCGGCGTGCCGGCTTATGGCGGCGAAACACTCGGCCACCAGGTCGGCCACGGTGTCGGCGGCGCCCTGCCAGCGCTCCCCGACGCCGTGCCCGTACGCCGGCACCAGGACCCTCTCGGACCTGAGGCGCGGCAACAGGGCCTGCAGCAGCGCCCGGGCGGCGACCGGGGACGTGGCCAGGCGCAGCAGAGCCGACAGGACGGCGGCGCCGCTCCCCGCCGGTTCGTAGCCGTCCCAGGTCACCGGGGCCAGGCCCACGGCCCGGTCGACGGTCCGCTCGACGGTCCAGGCGACGGTCCAGGCGGTGAGCGCCGGCTCGCCCGCCGACCACCGCCGGACCTGCTCGCGGAAGGCAACCGACCGGGTCAGGGCGCGCCACTCTTGGTCCAAGCTGACAAAAATGGCCGTGCCGCTCCCGCCTCCACCCCGGGGCGGAGCGAGTTGGTGGACGTTCATGAGCCCGACGGTGCCAGGCCGGTTCCCCAGCGGCTTCCCCACTGGCTTCCCCTGGTACCGGCCCCGCCGGGGAAGTTGAAAGCACGTACTAGGCGGCGCGCTCCCCGTCGATGGCCGCCCTGATGGCGGCGACGCGCCCGCCGACTTGCCCGGGCGTGGCCCCGTCGATGGCGGCCCGCATGAGGGCGGAGGCCACGACGACCCCGTCCGCGTGCTGGGTCGCGGCCACGGCCTGGTCGGGGCCCGATATCCCGAACCCCATGACAACGGGTTTGGTGGTCACGGCCTTGAGCCGCTGGGCCAGGACGGCCGAGCTCGAGGCGAGGCTGGCCCGCTCTCCTGTCACGCCCATCAGGTTGACGCCGTAAACGAAACCGTGAGAGCGCTGGCAGATGAGCTCCAGGCGCTGGGCAGGAGTTACGGGCGCCGCCAGCAGCACGGTGGCGATACCCTCCGCGGCCGCGTCGGCTTCCCACTGCTCCGATTCCTCGAGGGGCAGGTCGGGCACGATAGCGCCCGTGACCCCGGCGGCAGCCAGCTCGCGGGCGAACCGGTTCGTCCCCGCCCGCAGGACCAGGTTGCAGTACGTCATGACCACCAGCGGCACGGGCACGTCGAGGCTGCGCAACTCGGCCAGCACGGAGCTGGTGGTCGTGCCCCGCTCGAGCGCCTGACGGGAAGCCTCCTGGATCGTCGGCCCGTCCATCATGGGATCGGAGAAGGGCAGGCCCACTTCGATGGCGTCGGCCCCGCCGTCCGCCATGGCCAGCAGGAGCTGCGTCCAGTCCTCCCGCAGGCCGCCGGTGACGTAAGGGACGAGCAATTTGTGCCCCCCATCGCGCTTGGCTCGCAGGGCGGCTTCGAGCGGCGTGCCCCTCACGGCTGGCTACGCTCGGCGAGGGCTCTCATGACGTGCTCGGCGTCCTTGTCACCGCGCCCCGACATCGTGAGCAGGACCGTGGAGCCGGTCGGGACGTCGCCAGTTTTGACCGCTTTGGCCAGCCATGCCAGCGCGTGCGCCGGTTCCAGGGCGGGGATGATGCCCTCGCTGCGGGCCAGCAACTGGAGCGCTCCCAGGACCTCGTCGTCGGTAGCCGAGCCGTAGCGCGCCCGGCCGCTCTGAGCCAGGTGAGCGTGTTCGGGGCCAATACCGGGGTAGTCGAGCCCGGCCGAAATCGAATGAGCCTCGACGATCTGGCCGAACTCGTCCTGGAGCAGGTACGACTTCATGCCGTGCAGGACACCCGGGACGCCTTTGGGCCCCATGGCCGCTCCGCCTGCCGCCTCCACGCCCACCAGCTGGGCGGAGGTCCCGACGAAACCGGCGAAAGTCCCCGCCGCGTTGCTGCCGCCCCCCACGCAGGCGAGCACGAAGTCCGGGTCACGGCCCAGCAGCAGGCGGCACTGCTCCCGCGCCTCGTCTCCGATAATTCGCTGGAACTCGCGCACCATCCAGGGGAACGGGTGGGGGCCCATTACCGAGCCCAGGCAGTAGTGGGTCGACCCGACACTGGCCACCCAGTCCCGCAACGCTTCGTTGACGGCGTCCTTCAAGGTACGGCTCCCGGAGCGGACAGGACGGACCTCGGCCCCGAGCAGGCGCATGCGGAACACGTTGAGCTCCTGGCGCTCCATGTCGACCTCGCCCATGTAAACAACGCACTGGAGGCCGAAAAGGGCGGCCGCCGTGGCCGTCGCCACTCCGTGCTGGCCGGCTCCTGTCTCGGCCACCAGACGCTGCTTGCCCATCTCCAATGTCAGTAGGCCCTGGCCGATGACGTTGTTTATCTTGTGGCTCCCGGTGTGGTTCAGGTCCTCGCGCTTGAGGAGCACCCGCACGCCGAGCGTGCCCGAGAGGTTGTGACATTCGCTGACCGGGCTGGGGCGGCCGGCGTAGTCCCGCAGGATGGCGTGGTACCGCTCCCTGAAGGCCGCGTCAGACCAGGCGGAGCGGAAGGCCCGTTCGAGCTCTTGGCAGGCGGGCACGAGTGCTTCGGGCACGAAACGGCCGCCGAACTCACCGAAACGGCCACTGGCGTCCGGTTCGCCCATCAGGCCGCCGGGCTCCGCTGGCTCCGGGGCGGAGCGCTCCGGACGAAGGCTCATTCGTCGTCGGCCCAATCGTAGGGCCCTATGCCCGTGCTTTCCGGCGCCGCCGCCTCCGACGCCGCCATTTGCGCCTGGGCCCGTTTGGCCGCGGCGATGAACGCCTTCACTTTCATGGGATCTTTGACCCCGGGAGCGGCTTCGACCCCGGAGGTGACGTCGACACCCCAGGGTTTGGACCGGAGTATGGCGGCGGCGACGTTGCCCGGGTGCAGCCCTCCGGCGATCACCAGGCGCTGGCCCTCGGGCAGGTCGCCGGCCATCGCCCAGTCGAACACATTGCCCGAGCCCGGCCGGGGCGAGTCGAGCAGGATGGCATCGGCGCCGTAATCGTCGGCCTGCGCCACTCTCGGGTCGCCTCCGGGAAAAGCCTTTATGACCATGGGGATCCTCTGGCGGATCCAGCGCGTCTCGTCCGGCGTCTCCCGCCCGTGCAATTGGGCGGCCTGGAGGCCGGCGGCGTACACGACCTCGACGACACGCCGGGGAGCATCATCACGGAAAACCCCGACGGTCAATAGGTCTTCGCGGGGCAGGCGCTTGACAATGTCGGCCACTCTTTGCGCGGAGACCTGACGAGGGGAGGGAGCGAAGATAAAACCGACGGCATTGGCCCCCATGGCCACGGCCAGGAGGGCATCGTCCTCCGAAGTGGTACCGCAGATCTTCAGCAGCACTAGGGGACCTCGACCGCCGTCAACGCGGCCAGAGCCGCCCCCGGGCTCGGGGCGGTAACCAGAGCTTCGCCGACGAGCACGGCATCAAAGCCGGCGTCAGCCAGCCGCCTCACATCGTCACGGTCGCGTACGCCGGACTCGGCCACCCGGACGACATGGCCGGGCAGGCTCCGGGCGACCCGGACGGCCCGGCGGGTATCGACTTCGAAGGTGACGAGGTCACGCTGGTTGACACCGATGGCCTCAGCCCCGGCGCCCAGGGCCAGCTCGGCTTCCGCCTCGTCGTGCACCTCGACCAGGGCGTCCAGGCCCAGGCGGCGGGTGGTCCCGAGCAGCTCGGTGAGCTCGCCGGCGGACAGGGCGGCAACGATGAGCAGCACGGCGTCGGCACCCATGGTCCGGGCGTCGCAAACGTCGGCCGGGCTGACCGTGAAGTCCTTGCGCAGTACCGGCAGGTCCGTGGCCGAACGGGCGGCGGCCAGGTCATCGGCCGAACCGCCGAAAAACTCGGGATCGGTCAGCACCGACAGGCAAGCGGCCCCGGCGCCGGCGTAGACCTTGGCCAGCAGGGCCGGGTCGAGGTCGGGCGCCAGAGTGCCCTTCGAAGGGCTGCGCCGCTTGATCTCGGCGATCACGGCCACAGCCGGCCCCGCTTTCAGGGCCGCGTTGAAGCCCCTCGCCGCGGGGCACCGGCCCGCCGCGGCCAATAGCCGGCTCAGGTCCCGCCTGTCGGCCCGGGCGGCCTCGCGGTGAGCCGCGAGGATCTGGTCCAGATAGGTCGGCATCTGGCACCAGCGTAGCCCGGGCAGCCGAGGCCCTTGGCCGGCGGTCACAAGAACGAAGCTCAGCCCCGTGGAGAGGACAAGACACACTTCGGCCGCGCCAACCTGGCATGCTGGCGAGGTGGCCGGCGATATGGGCACCATCGTCGTCGTCGAAGACGACACCAACATTGCCGACCTTGTCGACATGTACCTTCGCCGCGAGGGTTTCCGGGTCATCCAAGCCGGGACGGGCGAGACGGGCC
>JBEKNX010000017.1:0-23192 GCA_049522375.1 Acidimicrobiales bacterium
CGTGTCGTGAAGAAGCTGGTGTAGACGGAATAGGCCAGCGGGACGACAAGGAACATCAAGAAGATCACGAAGAACGGCAAGACGAACCAGAGCCCGCGCCGGTCGCGGCGCCGCTGGAACGTCCGGCGGTGTGCCCGGACCGCGGCCTCGGCCGCGGGTGGTGCCTCCCTGCGGTCCTCGACCCCACTAGCACCGACCTGGGCCACTTCTTGCTCCCACGCTCGAAGGACGCACGGGCACCTCGCTCGGTCCCGCTCCTCAGGATCTTACGCTTCTACTGCCATAGCCGCTTAGGCCCGGCCGCTGGGGCAAGGAGCGTACAATGCCTCCCTGTCCCCAGCGCCTCAAACTAGCTGGGCCGGTGACGCCGGGCCAGGCCGGTATCTACTCGCTTTGGTTAGGTGCTGACCGTGAAGCCCTCCGACTTGGCATAGCTGACCATGTTGGTCTGCAGCAACTGGAAGTACTGCGGCAGGGTCATCTTGCCAGCGAAGAACTTCGACGCCCAGGCGGTCGTGCTGTTGAGGTAGTAGGTCATGAAGGGGGGCCAGGTAACCGCCGGGATCCCGGGCGCCGACTTGGCGGGGGCCGCGAACAGCGAGGTGCCGCTCTTCAGCATCGGGATGGTCAAGCTCAGCAGCCCAGGGGCGGACAGTTCGGACTTGAAGTTGGGGAACAGCAGCGACGGCGCGGTGACCTCGACCTTCCAGGCTTGCGCCGACCCGCAGAGCCATTCGACGAAGGTCGCAGCCTGAGCCGGGTGCTTGCTCGCCGTAAAGACCGGGTAGGTCGAGCCGCCCCAGTTACCAGAAGACGTGGCGCTCCCCGGGAGGGCACCCTGCACCCACTGACCAGCGGACTTGCTGGTCACATAGCTAGCGAAGTACGACGGCCCCCAAGCCGAAGTCGGCCACGTGAGGTAGAGGCCGGTATTGAGTCCTTCGAAGAAGGGGCTGCTGCTGGTGAAGGGGTCGTTGGCATGGTCGATCGCGCCCTTGCTGACCAGCGTCTGCCACCAGTTGGCAAAGGCCAGCTGCTTGGGCCCAGTGAAGTTGATCGTGACGTTTGCACCGCCGTTCCAAACGAACGGCCACGCGCCGGCCTGCTGCATGAGGGCAAGGACCCATTGGCCGTCGCCAGCAGGGAAGTCGCCGAAGAACGCCTTTGGGTTGGCCTTGTGCACAGCCACTGCGTCTGCGGCGTACTGTGCCCAACTCGTCGGCGGGGAGGTGATCCCGTACTTGGCGAGCAGGGTCGCGTTGTAGAGCAGGCCCATAGAACCACCATCATCGGGCATGGCCCAGATGTGGCTCCCTTGAGTGACCTCGCCCCAGGCCCAGTTCACGAAGTCGTTCTTGTACATCGCCGCCCCATAGGGTGCGAGGTCGACTGTGTAGTGGAGCGTCTCGAACTCAGGGAGGACGTCGAACTCGATCTCCGCCACGTCAGGAGCGCCCGAATTGGCCTTCAAGGCGTTGAGGAGCGGGATGTACTCACCCGAACCACCGACCTTGGTCACGTAGTCTACGCAGATGCTCGGGTGGGTCTGGTTGAAGATGTCCACCACTCTGTATATGCCAGGGACCCATCCCCAGAAGGTGATGGGCGTCGCCCCGCTCTTGCAGTACGACGTCGTGTTGGCGCTGTAGCCGGCCGCGGCCGATGCCGCGTTCCCCAGACCGGGGGCCGCGGCCAAAAGCGATGACGAGAGAGCGACGGCCGCGACACCACATAACAGTTTGTTTAGAAGAGGATGGTCGCTCCGGCGCCTAAGAATGTCATTATATCTCATCCCAAATGACTCCTATTCATGTTGGATAAATTGCTTGGAACGTTCTTAGTTGCACTTGTTCGGTGTGGCTCTTCGGTTTCGCCCCCTCCTTTCGGCGAATGTTCGCGTTGGGCCGGTTTGGGTGGAATAATTCGTTTGTCCTCCGCCCGCGGCATGAAGGACGTGTGCACGTGCGCCTGTTTCATGGCACCACCACGATGGGCGCTTCCATCACGCTGAACGAACGGGGAGGAAGATCGAGCATGACGCGGTCCCCCTTTGCCGCCTCGGTGCCTTCCTGGCAATCGACTTGAGCCAGGCCGGGGACAGTGCCGGCTGGCGCCGCGCCGGCGTCTGTCAGTACCCTGACGCGCGCCTCACCTTTGAACGAGTAGCCGCGGAGCACTACCTCGGTCCTCAAGCTGCCCTCGAGGCTCCGGTTGACCACGGTCACCGAGACCCGCCGGCGGGCGAGGTCGCAGGTCGCCGCGGCATCTATCAGGGAAAACGGCCCCAGGTCATCTATCCGGTGCTCCCAACGCTCACCAGCCGGGGCTCTGGGCGCGGGTACCGCCGGGGCCGTCACCGCCACGTCTACGGCGTCGTCGAGAGCCGTCTCGGAATGCCAGAGGAACGGGTAGTAGATCGGCTGCACCGCTGACCCCTCAGCGGTGGTGACGATCGGGGCGATGGCGTTGACCATCTGCGCCAGGTTGGCCATCTTCACCCAATCGCAACGGCGGACGAAAATGTTGAGGAAGGTGGCCACAGCCAGGGCGTCGTCGAAGCTGTACCGCTCCTCGAGCGCCCCGTCTTCTGTGCGGTACCAGACGTTCCATTCGTCATAAGCGATCCGGGGGACATTGCGGACGCCTTGGTTGTAGGCTGCCTGAGCGAGCAGGGCTGATGTGCAGGCAATCGCCCGTTCGGCCTGGTGAGGGCTGAGGACGTTGGTCCAATAGTCCGGGGAACCGGTGTAAATGTGCAACGAATGGAGGTCGGCCAAGCCGACCATCCCCTCTATGACGACGCGGTCCCAGTCGCTCCAACCGTTCTGGCCGCAGCTCACCAATTTCACGTCCGGGTCGGCCCGGCGTATGGCCTTGGCCCACCGTGAAGCCAGGGCTACGTACTCCGGGGCCGAGAGCTGCCCCACCTGCCAGTCGCCGTACATCTCGTTCCCGAGGCCCCAGTAGGTCACCCCGTAGGGCTCGTCCCGCCCGTTGCGTCGCCGCTGGTCGGCCCAGTAGCTGCGGGTCGCCGAATTACAGTACTCGACCCAATCAAGTGCCTCCGACAAGTCACCGGTGCCCATGTTTAAACAGATGTACGGAGCGGCGCCCAGCTCGCTGCAGTAGGCCAGGAACTCGTCAGTGCCAAAGTGGTTGGGCTCGGTGCCACCCCAAGCCAGTTCAGGGCGGGTCGGCCGCGATGACCGTGGTCCCACGCCGTCTACCCAGTGATAATTCGAAGCGAAGTTGCCGCCGGGCCAACGCAGCACGGACAACCTGAGAGGGCGTAGGAGCTGGAGGACATCAAGGCGAAAACCGCGCTCGTCGCTTAGGGCCGAGCCTTCTTCGAACAGCCCTCCGTTTATGCACCGGCCCAGATGCTCGACAAAGCCGCCAAAGACTTCCCGCTCGAGCCGGCCCAAACGACGGTCCGGGTCGACGGCAACACGCGCCGGGCTCACGATGCCCGGCTCGGGCCGATGCCTATCGTCGCCTCCAGCCATTGTGACCACCTCCGCACTGTCTGAAAGGGGTCAATCCTTTGGGCATGCTCATGCCGTAAAGCCACGACCCAGTGACGCCAGATGTTCTGCCAATCACCCGTCCCCGGGGCACTCGCCAACGTTCGTTGGCCTGGCGTAAGCTCTTCGTCTCGTTCGTGCCCTACCTTCCCCCTGGAAAACCTCTTCCTAACGATTATGACGCTTTCAGCTCCCAGTTGAGAACGCTAACACGGCCGATCGTCCCAGATCAAGGCAACCCCTTTCCCACCGGCGGGACGCCCCGCGACTGTATGGCCCACGGCTTCTCCGACCGCCCTGACCTGCACGGACGTCGGCCCCTACGGAGCCCATAGCCTCAACGAGCTCACATGACCCACGGGGCCCCCGACGGCTAGCCAGGCGGCGCGACGAGGCTGGAAAGGTCCACCTCGGGGTCGACGAGCCTGGCCCGGTCGACGGCTAGGCCGGCGCGCACCAGCGCCTCGATCGCTTTGGCCACGTCCCAGACACTGGCGTTCATCCCGGCGACGACGCGGCCCTGGTGCAGCCAAAGGGCGATGAACTCTCCCTCGGAGGGGTTAGCGCGGAAGACGACCTCGTCCCAGTTCGGTGCGAAGCCCGTGTACTCCATCCCGAGGTCGTACTGGTCGGAGAAGAAGTACGGGACCTTGTCGTAGACGGTGGCCCGGCCCCCGGCGGCGTCGACCGGGTTTGTAATGGGGACCAAGTCAGATCACTCCCATATCGGGCTTGACCACCTCCTATGCGTGGGCCATGCTGGTCGCCCGTGGCCCTCTACGGTGAAGCGCCTGACAAGGTCTTCGAGAGCCCCCTCGATGCCGTGTCGGACATCGGGGACGGGGCGACTATCTGTGTCGGGGGTTTCGGGCTGTGCGGTGTACCGATCAACCTGGTCCGGGCGCTGCTCCAAACAGGTGCGCAGAGGCTCGGGGTGGTGTCCAACAACTGCGGCGTCGACGACTGGGGCCTGGGGCTCTTGCTTAGGGAGCGGCAGATCGCCAAGATGACCAGCTCCTATGTAGGGGAGAACGCTGAGTTCGCCCGCCAGTACCTCTCCGGCGAGATCGAGGTGGAGCTGGTACCCCAAGGGACTCTGGCCGAGCGCTTGCGCGCCGGGGGATCCGGGATCCCTGCCTTCTATACCCCGGCGGGCGTGGGGACTGTGGTGGCCGAGGGTGGTCTTGTGCGCCGGTACAACTCCGACGGGAGCGTCGCCGTGGCTTCAGCGCCCAAAGAGACGAGGGAGTTCGGCGGTCGCACTTATGTCTTGGAGCACGCCATCACGACCGACTTTGCTCTGGTCCGGGCGGCGGTGGGAGACAAGATGGGCAACCTCATTTTCCATGCCTCGGCCCGCAACTTCAACCCGCTTTGTGCCATGGCCGGCCAGGTCACGGTGGCCGAGGTCGAGAGGATCGTGGGTACCGGCGAACTCGGACCGGACGACGTTCATTTGCCCGGCATTTTCGTCCAACGTGTCGTCCTGGCCAGTCCCGACAAGGACAAACGCATCGAGCGCCGAAAGGCCCGGGCCGCAAAAGCGGGAGGTCGCCCGTGACCCTCGACCATGACCAGCTGGCGGCGAGAGTTGCGCGGGAGCTTCCACCCGGAGCGTACGTCAATCTGGGGATCGGGCTACCCACCCTGGTCCCCGGCCACTTACCCGAAGGAGCTCGGGTGGTGCTCCACAGCGAGAACGGCATCCTCGGGGTCGGTGCCTACCCGCCGGCCGGGTCCGAAGATCCCGACCTCATAAACGCTGGGAAAGAGACGGTGACCGTCCTGCCCGGTGCCTGCTTTTTCGACTCGGCACTTTCCTTCGCCATGGTCCGCGGTGGCCATATCGACGTGGCGGTCCTGGGGGCCATGCAGGTGTCGGCGTCGGGCGATCTGGCTAGCTGGTTGGTACCGGGGAAGATGGTCAAGGGAATGGGTGGCGCCATGGACTTGGTCCACGGGGCGAAGCGGGTCATAGTGATTATGGAGCACCTCACCAAGGACGGTTCGTTCAAGATCGTGAACGAGTGCAGTTTGCCCCTTACGGGCCGAGCCGTCGTGAACCGGGTCATCACTGATATGGCGGTCATCGATTTGGGCCCCGAAGGGCCCGTACTACGAGAACTGGCTCCCGGCGTGACCATCGGAGATGTTCGCCGCGCCACCGAGCCACAGCTTTCGGTACCAGGACCTCCTGTCACCATGGTGGTAGCTCGATGAGCGCTGAGGATCTGGGCGCGGCACAAATCCGTGACCAAGTTGCGCGTGAACTGGTTGAGATGGCGCCCGGCTCGGCGAGCAGACCTGTCCGAGAAATCGCGGTCGTCGGCCTGGGCACTATGGGCTGCGGGATCGCCGAGACTGGGCTCTCATGTGGGTTCAGTCTCCGCGCCGTCGATTCTGACGACGACAGGACGGCGGAAGGCATAGAGCGGATCCGGGAGCGCATAGCCAGACAGGTGAGGACGGGCCTGGTACCCGCTGACCTCCTCGACGCGGTTGACAGCATCCAAGGTGGGAACAGTGTGACAGATGCCTGTCGCGGCGCCGATTTGGTCATAGAGTCCGTGCCCGAAGATTGGACCATAAAAGGAGAGGTATTGGCAGCTATTTCGGCCGCCCAGCCCCGGATTATCGCCACCAACACCTCATCGTTCCCGATAGAAAGGCTCGCGGAGCACGTGCATGACCCGAGCGCCTTCCTTGGCGTACATTTCTTCAATCCGGCCGAGTGGATCCCTGGTGTCGAGGTCGTGCCTGGGCCTATGACGCATCCGGCCGTAATAGCACAGGTATTCGATGTCCTGAGGCACTGGCGCAAAGTCCCTGTGCTTGTGCAAAGCAGTCCCGGGTTCCTGGCCAACCGGTTGCAGCTCGCCTTGTTTGTCGAGTGCCTCCGTTGTGTCGAAGAAGGCCTGGCCACGCCGGAGGAAATCGATGCCGTTGTCTCCTCGACCTTTGGATTTCGGCTTCCCGTATTTGGACCGTTTGGGTTGGCAGATATGGCCGGCCTGGATGTTTACGCGAGCATCCTCGACACGTTAGAGCAGCGTTTTGGCGACCGCTTCGCCGGCACCTCCACGTTACGGTCGCTGGTGGCCTCGGGCGCCTTGGGCCTCAAAGCCGGACGCGGCTTCCGATCATACAGTGAGGACGTCGTGCAAGAATCTCTGGAAAGGAGGGACATCGCCTATGCGCGGCTCCTCCGTACGCTCCGCTACGAGGACTGACTCGCGGCCTCTGGGTAAGACCTCCGGGGCCTTGACCGCGGGCCCGGTGGCAACCATCACCCGGGTTGGTCGCCCGGCATCCTCGCGCCGGCGGCCGCCAGACCAGGGCGCGGCGCGGCCCGTTGGCTCAGCCGGCGAACTTCGCCCCGGGAAAGCCCACGGCCCCGGGCGACGACACCCCGAGGAGGGCCCCGTCCAACCCGGTGGCCCGGTGCCCCAGTCCCCGGTACGCCGAGGTCACGAGCAACATCTTCAGCTCGGGGCCGGCGAACGCACAGCTCGAGGGCTGTGCCACCGCCAAGCGCAAGGGGCCGAGGGGCTTGCCGTCGGCGCTATAGCGCTCCACTCGCGATCCACCCCAGATAGCGAGCCAGATCGTCCCGGCGGCATCGACGCACAACCCGTCCGGCAGCTCGTCTTGGTCGCCAAACTCAACAAGGGTGCGGGGCGAAGCGATCCCACCGGAGGCAGGGTCGAAGTCCCAGGCCCGCAACCAGCCTTGCAAACTGTCGACCAGGTAGAAGGTGTCGCCGGAGGGGCTCCAGCCCAACCCGTTGGGCAACGTGAGGCCCGTCAGCACCGTGCCCACGGCACCGTCAGGGCTGAGCACGTGCAGGGCCCCTGCGCCGCTCGTGAACTCCATGGCCGTCGACCCCGCCCACAGCCTGCCGGCGGGGTCGGTCTTGGCGTCGTTCATGCGTTGGCCCGCCGGCAGCATTTCGACCCGATCGAGCAGCTCGCCGGTCGGGCTCAGGTAGCTGAAGCCCCTGCTATCGGCGGCGACAAGTCCTCCCGACGCTCGGGCGACCACCGCCCCAACCGGGTGGCCCACCGAGAACGTAGTCGCCTGACCCGACCGCAGATCGGAACAGTGCACCAGGCCGGCCAGCAAGTCGACCCACCAGAGGCGCTGGCCGTCGCCGTCCCAGTGCGGTCCCTCTCCGACCTCGGCTCGCAGCCCTCCCAGAGCTTGGACCGGGCCGAACGCCCCCTCGTTCATAGGTACCTCCGCTCATGATCGCCCGTGAACCTATCAGATACCGGCCACGACGCGACGCTCGAGCACATAAGTGACCAAGCGGTAACAAGGAGAAAATTCAGTGGGGAAAATCGACGTATTTTATATCCTCAATCATAGCCACACGGACATCGGTTTTACTGATCATCAGGATCTCGTGTTCCGCCAACACGCTGACTTTATCGACCAGGCCATCGAGCTTTGTGAGAAAACGGCCGATTACCCACCGGAGGCGCAATATCGGTGGACGTGCGAGGTCACTGGGACAACGGAACGTTACCTGGAGAACGCCGGGCCGGCGAAGCTGGACCTTTTCATGAAGTGGCACAAAATGGGGCGTCTGGACGTCGGGGCCATGCAGTACAACTTCACGCCTCTACTAGGCGTGGAGCAAATGTACCGGAGCCTGTTGCCCGTTCGCCGTCTTCGAGAACGATGGGGGCTGGAAGTCGACAGCGCGATGCAGTCGGATGTCAACGGCATCGCTTGGCTGTTCGCCGACCTCCTGATAGACATGGGCGTCGGTTTCCTTTCCATGTCCATCAACCCCGTGCGGGGAGGTGTCCCCAAGCCCTATCCCATGGCCTTTTGGTGGGAGGCTCCAAGTGGTCGAAGGTTGCTCGTGTGGAACGGTTATCATTACCTGTTCGGCCGAAGTGTGCTCAAGCTCGGTGATTGGCGATATGCGGAAAGGGAGATAGCCGACTGCGTCAAGAAGCTGGGGTCAAGAGAGAGCTACCCGTTTGACTTTTTGTTCTTTCAGTCCACACACCCGATGCGCGTGGACAATGGGCCTCCTGACATCGATATAGCCGACTTCGTACGGAAGTGGAACGATCTCGGGAACAGCCCACGGCTTCAGCTCGTCGCCCACCGCGAGTTTGCTCGGATACTGAACGGGCAGAATGCTGAGCTCCCGGTGATGAAAGGTGAATGGATGGACTGGTGGTGTGACGGCGTTGGCTCCACGGCCTACGAGACGGCAGTGGCGCGCGAGTCCCACCAGCTCCTCGGCATGGCCGAGACGATCGGCAGTTGGATAAGGCTCAAGGACTGGGGAAAAGTGCCGTACTCCCGTTCCGAAGCTGGCTCGACCTATGAGCTGTCGAGCCTGTACGACGAGCACACGTGGGGGGCGTACGCCAGCGTGGCCGCGCCGAGCGACCCCTGGACCAAAGGCCAGGAAAACGCCAAGGCGAGCTTTGCTTTTCGCGCCTCTGCCGCCGCTCACGACATGCTGGCCAAGACAGCAAACAACGTCGCTCGTGCACTGGGCGAAGGCACTCCTGGCGGGCGCTTCAACCTTGGCGATTTGACGCCGGAAGAGGCGTACCCCTTGTCGGACGTTCGGGGTCTGCTGGTCCTCAACACCCTTCCGTGGGCTCGGAAGCTGATCCTGGACGAGCCCGCGCAAAGGGGTGGTGCGGCCCCGGTGGGGATGCTGGACATGTTCTTCCCGCCGGGGGTGCCCTGGGGTGGGGATAAGCCTGAGGCGGAGCGGATAACCTTTGCCGGGGACGTCCCCGCCTTGGGTTACGCGTACTTGCAGGGGCGCTGCACCACCAACCCCGAGATTGCCGGTGGGGCCAACTGGGTGGAGAACGAGGCGTACAGGATCGAGGTCGACCCGGCTCGAGGCGGTTTGGCTCGATGGGTCGACAAAGCCTCCGGACAGGAACTTGTCTCCCCACATAGAGATTGGGTGCTCGGCCAGTACGTCTACGAGCGTGTTATTTCGGACGAGGGCCGGGTGGCGCTGTTCGTCCCGGACTTCTCGGCGAAGGACTTCGGATCTTGGCGCGACGACGCTGAGTTTGCTTATGATGGCCCGACGGGCGTGAAGGTCCATCAGCCGAAGATCGGCGCCGGCCGCGCCAGGCTGGTCGTGGACGTGGTCGGGCCCGGCGTGCGCTCAGCGACTTGTACTTTTACGCTGTGGCAGGGCAGGCGCCAATTGGACGTCGAATGGAGGTTCGACAAGATCGCTGTCGATGACCCGGAAAGCGTTTTTTTCGCCTTTCCACTTGCTGTTCAGGAGCCGTCCTTCCTCGGGGATTTCAATGGCATACCCTGTGAGCCCGACGTTGAACAGTTGCCGGGAAGTGTGCGAAGTTGGTACCCTGTCCAGGGCTGGGTCGGGGTGGACGGGACGGACCACAGCGTCGTCCTGGTGCCTCTTGATGCCCCCCTCGTGCACTTGGGCGGCGTAAACACAGGGCGGGTTGTGGAGCACCTGGACCCGGGGACTCCCGTGATCATGTCCTGGGCCCTCAACAACCACTGGTTTGTGAACTTCAAAGCGCAACAAGACGGGCAAATCCGGCTTCGTTACAGTCTGACCAGCATGGCCGGTCATCTCGATGTCGATGAGGCCATGCGTTTTGCCGCTGAAGTGATGACACCGCCGGTCGTGTTGCGTGACCGGGCACCGATTTCGCCCGAGACGGGCGCCGTCCTGGAGGTGCTCGAAGGTGCTGATATTGTTGCCGGCTCAAAAATCTCCGAAGACGGGACGGGGATCGTCGTGCGCTTGCTGAATTTCAAGCGCCGTCCCCAAAAGGTGACGATAGACTTAGGGATCCCCCTGAGCGGCGCTTGGGCGGTCCTGCCCGACGAGCGCGAACAGACCGCTCTGCAGACCGACGGGCAAAGGTGGACGACGGTCGTGGGAGCTCGCTGTGGCGAAAGTATCCTGCTGAGGTGGTGATCCCGAGGGCGAAGTCGGGGCCGTGAGAGACACCTTGGGGGGTGAAGTCTGCCGTTGGTGACCGCCGCCTTGTACTGATAGTTTGTCAGTACGGTACTGAGCATTTATACGTACGTGAGCCCGGCCCTTGACGGAGGGAGCGCCCTTTACGTCACGCGCCATTACGAGCGTCACCTAAGCTCGACAGCGTGCTGGAATGCAAGGCCGAGTTCAGCCCTGACCCAGCCAGTGTTACCGGCGCTCGCCGCTTCGTACGCCAGACGTTGTTGGGTTGGGATGCCGAAGCTTGGGAGTACCAAGCCAGCGCCCTGGTGACCGAGCTAGCGAGCAACGCTGTCCTGCACGCCCGAACGCCGTTCGCTGTCGAGCTGTCTTACGACGGGCGCCAATTGCGCCTATGCGTGTCCGACCGCTCGGAGCGTCTTCCGCTGCATAAGCCCCATAGCCCGGAAGCCACGACAGGAAGAGGTCTCGACCTGGTGCGAGCGCTGTCGGCCTCCTGGGGTGTTGACAGGCACGCCTCAGGCAAGACCGTCTGGTGCAGCATGGGTTCTGACGCCAACGCGTTGGCGGTCGACGAGGAACAGCGGCTCTAGTAAAGCCGGGCAGGCGGCATTCAACGCCTGCATAACTGCTAGTCGGGGCCTGACTCATTTGAGTCATTTAGGCCCCATCTCCGAACGGCTTGCGCCTCAAGCCCGTTGAGTGGCAAACCGAGCGCGTAGAATGGTCGGCGGCTCCAGACCGGGCCCTCACAGGCAAAAGCGGTCTAGGGCCAATGGGAAAGGACTCGTGGGCCAGGACCGCGGTTGCAGTAGCAGTCGTCGAGATTGGGATAACGTCCTTGCCGCCGAGAACGTCAGTAGCCAGGCTAACTTGCCCTGGAGGAGTACCTCTTGAGCGCGCTCACGCAAAACTTGTCAAGGGAAATGGGCTTCGAGGCCCTCGCCGAATCGCTCCCGCACGGCGTCTGGGTAAAGGGGCCAGATGGCGCCACCGAGTACGTGAACGCCCGGTCCACCAATTTCATAGGCCACGGCGCTGAGCGGGCGCACGGGTGGTCCTGGTTAGAGCTGCTGCACCCCGACGACGTAGCGCTGGCCCGAGCGGCGTGGGACCGGGCCCTGGTTGCCGGGACCAGCTACCAGGCCGATATGCGCGTGCGGGCCGAGGGTGGCGGCTACCGCTGGGTGGCCTCCCGGGGCGAACCGGTGCGCTCGGCCGGCGGGGCCGTGGTGGCCTGGGTGGGCACGATCACCGACATCGACAGCCAGAAGCAACTGGAGCAGCACCTTCGGCAGTCCCAACACGAACTGGCTGCCAGCGTGGCCATGCTGGACGCCCTGCAAGCGACGGCGCCGGTGGGCTTGGCCTTCGTCGACCGCGAGCTGCGCCAGTTGCGCGTCAATCACGCCCTGGCCCGGCTCAACGGCCTGCCTGTCGAGGACCAGCTCGGTCGGCCGGCGGCCGAGCTAACCCCCGACATCTGGCCCCAGCTGGAGCCGATCTACCGCTCGGTCCTAGACACCGGCGAAGCCGTCCTCAACATGGAGGTGACGCGGGCCAGCGCCGTGGGAGCCGGGCCGGACCGACCACTGCCTGAGCAGCTTTTACCCGGTGCGCGTCGACGCCGAGGTCATCGGCGTGGGGGTCGTGGTCGTGGACATCAGCGAACGCCGCCGGGCCGAGGGCCTGCTCGCCGCCAACCTCGATGCCCTGGTGCACACCATCGCCGCCACGGTCGAGGTCAGGGACCCCTACACCGCCGGGCACCAGACGCGGGTGGCCTACCTAGCCACGGCCATGGCGCGCGAAATGGCGTTGGACGAGGCCGATGTCCAGGGCATTCGCACGGCGGCCGGCATCCACGACCTCGGCAAGATCGGGGTACCGGCGGAGATATTGAGCAAGCCGGGTAAGCTCAGCGCTCCCGAGTTCGAGATCATCAAGCAACACGCCCAGCAGGGCCACGACATCGTGGCCGGCATCGCCTTCCCCTGGCCGGTGGCGCAGATGATCCTTCAGCACCATGAACGCCTGGACGGCTCGGGGTACCCTGCTCGTCTCTCGGGCGAGCAGGTACTGCCTGGAGCTCGGATCATTGCTGTGGCCGACGTGGTCGAAGCCATGTCGTCGCACCGCCCTTACCGGCCCGCCAAGGGCACCGAGTTTGCTCTGGAGGAGATCGGAGGCCAGCGCGGCCGGCAATTGGACGCCGATGCCGTGGACGCGTGCGTCAGGCTTTTCCGGGAACAAGCTTTCGACCTAAACGCGGGAACGGCTACCGGCGGCACTCCCGATTAGCGAATTACCGGGGAAGAAATTATAGCGAGGTCAATGGCTGGCGCTGACCTCCGTGGCGGGTGCGCCGTGACCGATGGCCTTCCCGCTGGCGGCGTTGAACGCGCTGAGCTCGCAGGGCGGGACGGGCCGGGCCAAAAGGAACCCCTGGCCCTCGTCACACCCGAGTGCCGTAAGCGCTCCGAGTTGGTGGTCCGTCTCGATACCCTCGCCGACGACCGACATCCCCAGGGCGTGGGCCATGGCGGTGATGGCGCCGATGATCTGCCGGTCCCGGTCGTTGCCGGTCACCTGCTCGACGAAGCTGCGGTCGATCTTCAAGATGTTCACGTTGAGGCGCTGTACGTGGGCCAGGGTCGAGTAGCCCGTGCCGAAGTCGTCCAGGGCGAGCCGCACCCCGAGGTTCGCAAGTCTGGCCAGAGTGGTGGCCGCCTCTCCCAGCTCGCCGATGAGGGCCGTCTCGGTGACTTCGAGGCACAGTTGGGAGGGGAGGACGGCGTGGCGTTCGATCGCGGAGGCGACACGCTCGACCAGCGCAGGGTCGGAGAGCTCTTGCCCCGATAGGTTCACCGACACCGTAAAGCTGTCAGGGTACCTCCCGTCGCGCGTCCACTCTGCCAACTGCCGGCACGCTTCGTCCAGGACAAAGGCGTCTATGGCACCTACCAGCCCCCGCGCCTCGGCTAAGGGGATGAAGTCGGCTGGCGGGACGACCCCACGCTCAGCATGGCGCCAACGGACCAGTGCCTCGGCACCCTGTAGTGACTGGTCCTCGAGCGAGAACAGCGGTTGGTAGAGGAGGAAAAGCTCGTTGTTGTCGATGGCCTTGCGCAGTGCGGCGTCGAAGTCATGGTTGCCCAGGGCACGGGCGTGCAGGTCGGCGTCGAACAGCAGGAAGCAGTCGCGCCCGGCGCCCTTGGCCTCGTACAGGGCGGTGTCGGCCTGGCGGACCAACATGCCGGGGTCGGCCAGGGGGTTGTCGGTCACGACCGCGCCGATGCTGGCGGTGACGCTGAGGTCGTTGCCGTCGTGCACGAAGCCGGCACCTATGGCCCGCAGCGCCCTGCTGGCGACCAACCGGGCGTCGTCCTCGTCTCGCAGCCCGCGGCGCAGCAAAATGAACTCGTCGCCTCCGAAGCGCGCTACGGTGTCGCCCCGCCGAGAAATGCGGGACAGGCGCCGGCCGACCTCGGCCAGCACCCGGTCACCGGCGTCGTGGCCGTGCCAATCGTTGATGACCTTGAAGTTGTCGAGGTCGACAAAGAACACCCCCACCCGGTCGTGGCTGCGGTCCAGGGCCACCAAGGCTTGGGACAGGCGGTCCATGAGCGCCAACCGGTTCGGCAACCCGGTGACGGCGTCGTGCAGGGCCTGGTGGGCCAGGGCCTGTTCGGCCAGTACTTGTGCGGTCACGTCCCGTGAGATGCCAAAGGTCCCGACGATGCGCCCGTCGTCATCTCGCAGGGGCAGCTTGGTAGTCGAGACCCAGGCGTCCGGCCGGTCACGGAAGGTCTCGCACTCAATCTTGGCCACTATGGGCTCGCCGGTG
The DNA here is from genome assembly GCA_049522375.1 of Acidimicrobiales bacterium. Taxonomy (GTDB): domain Bacteria; phylum Actinomycetota; class Acidimicrobiia; order Acidimicrobiales; family Palsa-688; genus Fen-671. The sequence goes on from JBEKNX010000017.1 coordinate 14,330, forward strand.
CGGATCACCCTCTGCTCGTCCTCGAAGGCGGCGACGGCGTGCTCATCACTGAAGAAATCGAAGTCCGACTTGCCGATCACTTCGTCGACACTGCAGTCGTGCGTCTGGTCCAGAAGAAAGCCAGCGCTCACCAGGAGGAACTTGCTCTGCAGGTCCTTAAAGAACACCCGCTCCTGGGGGTTGGCCAACAAGTTGCGCATGCAAAGACGCTCCTGGGCCTGCCGGTCCAGGTGCGCGACCGACCGGGTTTGCGCGTCCCGGTCGGTCACCGTGGCTCTTTTGGCCATCAGGGCTTGTATCGGCGGTACCGAGCCTCGTATGAGCCTGTGGGCGTTCGGCGTCGCCACCGGCTCTCGGGCTCGGGGGCCAGATTGTGTGGCCGGCAAGTGGCGTCCCGTCAGAGGCGCGAGCGGACAGGCTCCCCCAAGCGCCTCAGACGATTGGGGGAGGTACCCCGTCTGCACTGGCTGCGAGAGCGCGGTCCCAGTCGCACACCGCGCAGGCGCGGCGGAACGCAGCGCGGGCGAACTCCAATGCGAGCGCGCCAGGGTCGACGCTCGAGCGGACATCGTCCCAGTCCAGGATGTACTCACCCAGGGCGGCGTCCCAACGTGCATGTGGCGGGGACCCCGCCGCCCCCGCGAAGCCAGCTGGAGCGGGGTGCGCGTACGCGTAAAACGCCGCCTTCGCGTACCGGGCGTCGCCGGGCCACCAGCCGACGGCCACCTCCTGTGCGTCCATGGCGTTGCGCATGATGAAATCCCTCGACGGAGGCTCGGCCGGCAAGCCCGAGAACAAGCTCACGGCAAGATCGAACGAACCCCACCACGCGTTGACGGGCGTAGACCGGCCACGGTACGGGGCCCTGAAGGCGGCCAGGACCACGGCCGCCTGGGTGGCGGCGGCAAAGTAGTCGGCAACCTGACGAGGGTCATACCGGGCGTGCTCATTGTCGCGGTCAAGGGGCACCTTCCAGGGGACCTCCTGGGGCGTCGGGTCGATCTCCACCGGGCCGCCCAGACGCCGGACCGCCGCCAGCACCTCCCCGGTCACGGTCCCGACCGGTCGGTTGGGGGTGAGCGCCACCCGCTCGACCTGGCCGCCGCTGTGCTCGATGACAGCTTCGTGGGCCCGCAGGTCCAGCACGACGACGAGGGATCCCGAACCGTCTGGTGCCGCCAGCGGCGCGGTCTCTAAACCCCGCGCGCTCAGGCGTAGCGCCGCGTGCTGTAGCTGGGGCTCGGGCGGGGCCAGCTTCGCCGCCAGCTTGCCAAGAACCTGGCTATGCCCGTGCAGCGTGTCGCAGGTCTCGCTCCACCGCTCGTAGGAAACCGCCGGCCAGCCCGACATGGCCCAACGGTAGCGTAGTGCGCCCGACCTCTCAACTGTCTCGCAGCCCAGGCCGGGTATTTCGGCCGAGCAGCCTTCACCTCAGCCGTGGAACTCAGGAAATATTCCTTCGGCAAACTCTTCTACCCGGCCTCGGCCGTCGCCGGGCCAGCCACAGACCAGATAACCGATCCCGCGTTCCTGAGCATTGTCGATATTGCGCCGAACGGTTTCCCATGGTTCCGATAAGGAAAGCGAGGAGGCGCGAATGATCGAACGTGGGTCGCGCCCAAAACTTTCGGCGAGCCTATCTAATTCGGCGGACAATTCTACGAACTGCTCAGAGTCACCTGAGTGCCACACGTCGGCGAACCTCGCCGCCAGAGGCAGGGTCCTCCTCCTACCGCTACCGCCGACCCAAATTGGAGGTCGAGGTTGCTGCACCGGAGTTGGCCTCATCTGAGCTCGGTCGAGGCTAAGAGTACTCCCTTTATAGGAGACTATTTCCCCCGTAAACAGCCGCGTGACTATCTCGAGGGTGTCCTCTAAGCGATCGAAGCGTCGAGCAGTTGTTGGAAAGTCGATCCCGAGCTGCCGGTGCTCACTTTCGAACCACCCCGCGCCAAGGGCAAGGTCAAGACGACCGCCACTGGCATGGTCGATGGTCACCGCCTGCGCAGCAAAGACTGAGGGATGCCGGTACGTGGCCCCCGTAACTAACAGCCCGAGCCGGACCCGCTGGGTTGCCACTGCCAAGGCGGCGAGGGTCGTCATGCCCTCGAAGCAGTTGCCCGGTCCTTCGCCGTACATGGGCACGAAATGGTCGAACCCCCATGCACCGTCGAAGCCGATCTCGTCGGCCAGGCGAGCGCGGTTGACCACCTCGTCGAATTCCATACGTTGCTGCGCAATGTCGATCCCGAATTTCATCTCAATACCTCTGATCGGATGGGCACCTGCATATACTACTCAGCCCGTCCGCCCGGGGTGCTCGTGCTCCCGCAGCGCACGACCGGGCCCGAGCGGACGAGATCCTCACCGCTCTCGACCGCTCCCCACCCGCGCCGCACTTCGGCGGCGCGTGTCCCGGCCGCGCAATCATTTTGCCGCGTCCGGCGTCTCCACTAGGTCGGGGTTGGACAACTCGTTCCCCTGAAACCTACGGAGGTCACGAACACGATGCGAAAGCACATCACTCAGGCTGCGCGCCTTGCGCTCGGCGTCGCCACGCTCGCCAGTGCCGGTACCCTCAGCACCCTCGTTGCCGGCGCTGCGAATGCGGACGGCGTCACCGGGAACACGCCGACCGCCTTGTCGCCGGTGGTCGGACATGTCTATCTCGACGACAACACAGTGGGGACCAACACGATCGGGGCGTTCTACCGCCACGCCGACGGGTCCCTCTCAGCAATGCCGGGGTCGCCGTTCTCGGCCGGTGGCTCCGGGACGGGTGCCGGCCTGGCTTCCCAGGGCGCGCTCCAGCTCAGCAGCGACGGCCGCTACCTGCTCGCCGTAGACGCCGGCAGTAACCAGGTCTCGGTCCTGCGGGTCGGCTGGGACGGCAGCCTCCAGCTCGTGCCCGGCGGGGTGGTCTCTTCGGGCGGCCCGACGCCGGTCAGCATCGCCGTGCACGGCAACCTCGTGTACGTCGCCAACTCCGGCCCCGTCGGCCCGAACTTCACCGGGTTCAGGCTCTACCCCTGGGGCCAGCTCCAGCCCCTGGCCGGCTCGACGGTACCCCTGGCCAACGGGTCCCAGCCCGACGACGTGTTGTTCAACTCGATCGGCACCACACTGGTCGGAAACCTCACTGGCACCTCGCAGATCGAAAGCTTCTCCGTGGGTTGGGACGGGCGCTTGACCGCGGCTCCCGGGTCTCCCCTCACCGCCCAGGGGCTCGGGCCCTTCGGCAGTGAGTTCCGGCCGACCAACCCGTTCCAGCTGTTCGTCTCCAACGCCCACAACGGGACCGGCCTCGGTACGGTCTCGGCCTTCAGCGTGGCCTGGGACGGGGCGCTGTCGTCCATCACGGGTTCTCCGTTCGCCGACGGCCAGACGGCACCGTGCTGGGTCGAGATCACCCACGACGGCCAGTTCCTGTTCACGGTGAACACCGCTTCGGGCGATATCTCCCGCTTCTGGATCGCCCCCAACGGGACATTGAGCCTGCTCGGTAGCACTCCGGTCGGCGCCACCGGTGGCTTGGGCGCGGTTGACGCCCGCCTCAGCCCCGATGGCCGGACGCTGTACGTGGACGAGAGCCGCATCGGCGCCGTGGGTGCCTTTGCCGTGAGCGGCGGCAACCTCACCGAGCTGCCTAGCTCGCCGACCTCGTTGCCCGCCGGCGCTACGCCTGCTGGCCTCGTCGTCAACTAACCAGCACCTCGCGCAAGCGAAAAGGCCGGGAACGGTCACGCTCCCGGCCTTTTCAGGTGCGCCGCCGGATCACCTGGCCGTCCAACCGCCGTCTAGCACAAACGATGAGCCCGTGGAGAAGCAGGTGGCGGGCCCGCATAAGAAGGCGACGAACTCGGCGACCTCCTCGGGCTCTATGAGCCGCTTCACGGCCGACTCTTTCAGCATCACGGCTTCGACAACCGATTCCGTGCTGATGCCATGGGCCAGTGCCTGGGCCGCGATCTGCTCACTGACAAGCTGGGTGCGAACATAGCCTGGGCAGACGGTGTTCGAAGTGACTCCGCGGTTCGCACCTTCCAGGGCAATGACCTTCGAGAGACCCTCGAGACCGTGCTTGGCGGCGACGTAGGCCGACTTGAACGGCGAGGCTCGCAGGCCGTGCACGCTCGACACATTGACTATCCGGCCGAACCCTCGCCGGTACATGTTGGGTAGCACGGCGCGCACGAGCAGGAACGGAGCCTCAAGCATCACGCGGAGCATCGCCGAGAAAGTCTGCGGGGGGAACTCCTCGATCGCTGCCACATGCTGGAACCCCGCGTTGTTGATGAGGACGTCGAAGTCAAGCTCGACGTTGGCGAGCGCCGAGGTCTCGCCGAGATCGACGGCCCACGCGTTCCCGCCGATCTCTGCCGCCGCCACCTCCAACTGCCGTTCGTCGCGGTCCGCGATGGTTACCAACGCTCCGGCCACGCTCAGACGGCGAGCACACGCAAGTCCTATTCCGCGCGCGCCCCCCGTCACGAGCGCCCGCCTTCCGTCCAAGTCGACCTGAGACAGGTTGCCACTCAACTGAGGCATAATGTCGCTCTCCATCCGAACATCATCGCCAGACAGCGCCCGGTCGGCAACTGGCGGCGCAGCACGAGGATCTCGGCATCCTTCGAGAGAGCGTCCCCTCGGTACACGCGTTCGCACTAGGGTCGTTGCCTGGCAGGATGTCGGAGGGAGACCGAGGAGCGGTTCAAGATGAAGGCTTTGGTCAAAGCGAAGCCCGGGGCGGGCTTGAGCTACGAGGATGTGCCGGTACCCGCAATTGGCCGGGGCGACGTCCTCATCAAGGTGCTGCGGACTGGGATTTGTGGGACGGACCTGCACATCTATGCATGGGATGCGTGGGCGCAAGCGAACGTCCCGGTCCCCCTCATCATCGGCCATGAGTTCGTCGGGCAGATCGTGGAGCTCGGCGTGGATGTCGACGATCTCGAGGTAGGCGACCTCGTAAGCGGCGAAGGTCATCTCGTCTGCGGGCGGTGCCGCAACTGCATCGCCGGCCGGCGCGTGCAGTGTGCCCGGACAAAGGGCATCGGGGTCAATTTCACGGGAGCGTTCGCGGAGTACATCGCTATGCCGGCCATGAACGTATGGCGTCACCTGGCCGGCATCGACCTCGACGTAGCCGCGATCTTCGACCCGTTCGGCAACGCCGTGCATACGGCGCTCACTTTTCCGGTGCTCGGCGAGGACGTCCTCATCACCGGGGCCGGCCCGATCGGGATCATGGCGGCGCTCGTTGCCCGTCACGCCGGAGCGCGTTACATCGTCATTACCGACGTCTCCGAGTACCGGACCGAGCTGGCCCGCTCCGTGGGCGTGACGCTCGCCGTCGACGTGTCGCGCACGCGGATCTCCGACGCGATGGGCCAGCTCGGCATGCGTGAAGGGTTCGACGTCGGTTTCGAAGTGTCCGGCCGCGCCTCGGCTCTCCAGGAGATGCTCGCCAACATGGCCCACGGCGGCAAGATCGCCATGCTGGGCCTTCCGACCGAGGACTTCGGGATCGACTGGTCGCACCTGGTAATGAACATGATCACGATCAAGGGCATCTATGGCCGGGAGATGTTCGAGACCTGGTACTGGATGTCCGTGCTCGTCCATTCAGGTGTCGACATCTCCCCGGTGATCACGCACAGGTACGCCGCCACCGACTTCGAGGCGGGCTTCGAGGCCATGCGCACCGGACGTTGCGGCAAGGTAGTGCTCACCTGGTCCGAAGCCTGATCGGAGGTCCGTCATGTTCGCACAAGTCCGCGACGAGTTCCAAGCCCAGCTGGAGGGGATCCGGTCGGAGGGGCTCTTCAAGCCCGAGCGCGTCCTCCTCACGCCGCAACAGGCCACGGTCGAGGTGTCGGACGGCCGGGAGGTCCTCAATCTCTGCGCCAACAACTACCTCGGCCTCGCCGATGACCCTCGCGTCGTCGCTGCCGCCAAGGAGGCGCTCGACCGCTGGGGCTACGGCATGGCGAGCGTGCGGTTTATTTGCGGGACCCAGGAGGTCCACAAAGAGCTCGAGCGACGGCTCTCCGGCTTCCTTAAGACCGAGGACTCCATCTTGTACTCGTCGTGCTTCGACGCGAACGGGGGACTGTTCGAGACGCTGTTGGGAAAGGACGACGCCGTCATCAGCGACGAGCTGAACCACGCGTCCATAATCGACGGTATCCGGCTGTGCCCGGCGCGGCGTTACCGCTACCACAACCGGGACATGGTGCACCTCGAGGAGCAGCTGCAGCAGGCCTCCGCCGCACGACGCCGGCTGATAGCGACCGACGGCGTGTTCTCCATGGACGGCTACGTCTCGCCCTTGAGGGAGATCTGCGACCTGGCCGAGCGTTACGACGCCATGGTGATGGTCGACGACTCGCACGCCGTCGGCTTCATCGGTGAGCACGGACGGGGGACGCCCGAACTGCACGACGTCGCCGAGCGGGTCGACATCGTCACGGGCACGCTCGGCAAGGCGCTGGGAGGAGCCAGCGGCGGGTACGTGAGTGGCCGCCAAGAGATCGTCGACCTCTTGCGGCAGCGGTCCCGGCCGTACCTGTTCTCCAACTCCCTGGCCCCGGCGATCGCGGCCGCCTCGCTTGTCGTGCTCGACCTGTTGGACGAGAGCGACGACCTGCGAGCCAAGCTCGGAGAGAACACGACTTGGTTCCGGCAACGGATGACCGGCCTCGGCTTCGACATCCTCCCCGGCGATCACCCGATCGTCCCGGTGATGCTCGGTGACGCTGCGCGGGCGGCCCGCATGGCCGACTTGCTCCTGCAAAAGGGCGTCTATGTCATCGGGTTCAGCTACCCAGTTGTGCCCATCGGCCGGGCGCGCATCCGCGCTCAAGTTTCCGCCGCGCACACACGCGACGATCTCGAGCGTGCCGCTACCGCCTTTGCCGAAGCCCGAGCGGAACTGGCCTGAGAACTTCCCGGGCTTTCAGTCAGTGACCGCTCAAGGCGGTGCCTGAGAACGAATGCTCACCTGGACCAACTTCGAAAACAGCCTCGCGCTGGCCGGTTTCACCGGGGTAATCTTCGACCCTCGTCGGCCCTCGGCCGGCGGCGTCCACAACCGCGGATGGCTCCGCGGAGGGGAAGCGCACACTTGCCTGGACATTGGCGGGGACCCGGACAGAGAAACTGAAGCGGCCGCTCTGCCGGGCCCAGGACGTCGCGACCTCGCCGCGCACGGAGCGGAACGACCCCCGGGCAAAGCTCAGCGAACCACCCGGGTGCGGGCGGAGCACCAAACGGTTGAAGCCGGCTGCCCCGGGCGCCAGCTCAATCCCCAGTACGAAGCGGTAAAGCCACTCGCCTACCGAACCAAGGGAATAGTGGTTGAACGAGTTCATGCGCGGTGACTGGAAACCACGTTCTTCGGTCCAGCCGTCCCAGCGCTCCCAAATGGTCGTCGCCCCGCGGTCAACCGTGTACAGCCATGATGGGAAGCTTCTTTGCTCCAAAAGCCGGTAAGCGACATCGTTATGGCCGGTGGAGCTGAGTACCGGCAGGAGGTAGCCCACGCCGACAAAACCAGTGGACAGGTGCCAGTCCTCCCGGGCGATCGCCTCGACCAGGTGAGCGGCCAGGGCGGGGCGGAGGTGCTCACCGACCAGGCCCATATGTAGGGCCAGCACGTAGCCCGTTTGCGTGTCACCCGTCAGGCGGGCGGCACCGTCGACGAAGTGCCGGGCAAACGCTTCGCGCACCTGCTGGCCGAGCTCCTCGTAACGGGCGGCCATCTCCGGGTGGCCGAGCACTCCCGCCACCTCGGCCATGAGGGTCGCGTCATAGGCCCAGTAGGCGGTGGCGAGGAGCACTCGGGGAGTGCGATCGCCCTTTGGGGCGAGCCAGTCGCCGTAGTTGTTGCCCAAGCCCCAAGCCCGCAGCCGGCCGGGGTTGGCTGCCTCCAAGAACTCCATCCACGCCGTCATGGCTGGGAAGCACCGCTCCAATATCCCCCTGTCCCCGTACATCTTGTAGATGGTCCACGGGACGATGATGCCGGCGTCCGCCCAGGCCGGCGCACCCGGACGATTGTGGCCTAGGAGCGGGGCAAAGTCAGGGAAGGCACCCGACGGCAGTTGCGCGTCAGTCACGTCGTCAAGCCATTTGGCGAAAAATGAGGCAACGTTGCGGTTGTAAGCGGCCGTACGGACGAAGATCTGGGCGTCGCCCAACCACCCGAGGCGCTCGTTGCGCTGGGGGCAATCTGTAGGGATGCTAAGGAAGTTGTCCCGTTGGGCCCAGTCGATATTGGCATAAAGCCTGTTGACCTCAGCGGCCGAGCACTCGAAGGACCCCGTGCGAGGCGTGTCGGAGCCGACCGTACAGGCGGTTATGGCACCCGGGCCCAGGTCGCCAGACAGTCCCGTTATTTCTGCGTACCGGAAGCCGTGGACGGTGAAGCGAGGCTCCAAGACCTCCTGGCCGCCCGCGGTGGTGTACGAGTCTGTCTGGCGGGCGGTGCCCAGGTTGTCGACGTACAAGCTGCCGTCGGTGCCCAGGACCTCACCGTGACGGACGCGGATGTCGGTGCCCTCGGGTTGGTCGACGACGAGGCGGCACCAGCCGGTCAGGTTCTGCCCGAAATCGACCACGAGCTCGCTCGATGGGCCCCGGGCGATGCTTTGCGGGGGTACCTCTTCGGTCACGCGGACGGGCGGGCCGGGGTCGGCAACAAGCAAGGCATGACCACGCTCGTAACAGGACACGCCCCGCCAGCCCGACGCGTCATAACCGGGCCTGTCCCACCCCCGGGGTTCCCGGTCCTGTTCCCTGCGCTCACCCATGAGGAGGTCGGCGTAGACGATGGCGCCCGTCGAGCTCCTCCACTCGTGGT
>JBEKNX010000018.1:0-22319 GCA_049522375.1 Acidimicrobiales bacterium
GCCCAGGTTCCAGGTCACGGTCCATGACCCGACGGCGAGGTCCCACCAGCGATCAGCCACGACCAGCTCTCCGTCCCAGCCGCGAGGACGGTCGGGACTGGTAGGTACGGGGCGGCCCAGCGCATTTTCGCGGCCTCGTCAACCAGACGCGGGGTGCCCTCAGCGCTTTTCAGCTTGAGGTAACGGACCTGGCCGCGGCCGTGCACCAGCTTCCATGTCGTCGCCGTCCCTGCGTACTGGCAGGCCACGGACCACGCCCACTGGCGGTACTCGTGACGAAGCCGTTCGGGGACGTCGACTTGGGCCACCCGACCTACCGTACCGCCGGCCTCGCCCCGTTGTGACCCAGCGGTCGCTGCGGCTGGACGACCTGGTCTCAGGAACTGTTCAGCTCACTGAGGTGGGGATCTGGTCATGGCGGACTTTGTGCTCGACTGGGGTCTCCGACCAGACCCCGGGGGTAGGGTAGCGCCGACTCGCCCCGCCTTTGGAGGCGAGAACGGCACTGCCTAGCAGCGCCATAGGTATACCGCCCACGATGATCCAAATAAGCATTGCACCAACACCACTCTCGAAGGCACGCACCGATCGCATGCGCCGCCGGGGTCCCGAGCAACGCTGACTTGCTCACGATACCACCGCTGCGTTCTCTTTCGCGAGCGGTGGCGACGGCCGCCAGTAGTCCCAACCGGCTCCGGGCGGGCGCCCAGAGGAGCAGTCAGTGTTGCGGCCCGGCCTTATCGGGAAGTGGTCATGAGCACGTCAGAAAGGACGCTGAGGTGTTCGAGGCACTGCCCGCCCCCGAACACGACGCACTGCAGAGGGTTGTCAGCGATCATGATCGGCATGCCGGTTTCCGCCGCCAAGCGGGCGCTCAACCCATGGAGCAGTGCGCCACCCCCAGCGAGCACGATGCCCTGCTCGATGATGTCGGCGGCAAGCTCAGGAGGCGTGTTGTCCAACGTCACTTTGACGGCGTCCACGATGGCGGCCACCGGCTCCTCGATCGCGGCGCGGATCTCCTCGGTCGTGGTGACGATGGTCTTCGGCAAACCCGTGATCAGGTCGCGGCCCCTGACCTCGGCGCTCACTTCGTCCTCGAGAGGCCAGGCCGACCCCAGGGCGATCTTGACCTCCTCGGCCGTGCGCTCCCCCAGGGCCAAGCTGTACTCCTTCTTGATGAACTGGATGATGGCTTCGTCCAGCTCGTCCCCGGCGACCCGGATCGACTGGCTGGTCACGATGCCGCCCATGGAGATCACCGCCACTTCGGTGGTCCCCCCGCCCATGTCCACCACCATGCTGCCGGTGGGCTCGTGCACGGGCAGACCGGCGCCGATGGCCGCGGCCATCGGTTCCTCGATGATCCACGCTCGACGAGCGCCGGCCGCCTGCGCCGCGTCCATGACCGCCCGCTTTTCGACACCCGTGACCCCTGAGGGCACGCATATCACCATCTCGGGCTTGGACAGCCGGCCCGGGTGCACCCGCCGGATGAAGTAAGCAAGCATCTTCTCGCAGATCTCGAAGTTGGCGATCACCCCGTCGCGCAGCGGCCGCACAGCCACGATGTGGGGAGGGGTGCGCCCTATCATCTGCTTGGCCTCCAAGCCGACGGCCAAGGGCCGGCCGTCGCGCACGTCGATGGCCACAACCGAGGGTTCGTCGAGCACGATGCCGTGGCCCTGGAGGTAGACCAGAGTGTTGGCGGTACCCAGGTCTACGGCTAGTCCCCGCCTGAAGGACGAAGAAAATCTGGCGCGCACGTCAGGAAGCCTCCTCGCACGCCGTGGCACACGGTCGACCCTGCTAAGCCTAACGCTCTGGCAGCCCTACCGGCCCGAGCGCGACCACGCCTCGCACGTAAGCCGGCCTCAGGACGAGACGGTCCCTGAGCCGTTCAGCACGAGGATCTGGCGGACGAACGGGGGGCCGCACGGCGGGGTCTTCTGGTCCTCGTTGCCGATGAGGGTCAAGGAGAAGTTGCCGCGGATCCCGCGGTACCCACCGGTGCCGGAACCGGCCACGATCGCCACGGTGGCGGTGACGTGGAAGTAGTCCGAGCACGTCGCCGCGTAGCTCGGCTCGTAGGCCGTTTCGGCCCTGAACTTGCTGGCGATCCCGTCGATGTAGAGGCGGAACGTCCCATGCCGGAGGTCGAGCTCCATCTCGCTCGTGTGCTCCGGGTCGACCTTGCCGTCAGCAAGGACGGTCACGGCGGGCCCGTAGTCGCCGATAGCCCCGCTCAGGATGGCCTGGAAGTCCGGCCCGTCGCTATCGATGCTCCAGATCGTCACGTTGACGACGCCGCGGACGCCCAACGCCGCCTGGGCGGGCCCCGCCGCGGCGGCTAGCGACGGTGCGCCGGGGCCGAGCGACCCGCCAAGCACGGCGACCGCGAGAACGGTGGCGCTGCACACCTGGGCGAAACGGTTCCTATGCATGTGCGGTCCTTTCGTCCGATGGTGCGGGCGGCGCGTTGTCATGCCTCCATTGTCCAGGAGTGGGCGGGTCGGCGCCATCGGGGAACACCCCCGCTAAACCCTGGACTTAGCGACGCCTATTTACCCGCCATGGTGGCTGACGCCGAACAGCCGAGCAGGGACCGCGGCGTCCTGGCGACCCGGGGCGGCGGGCAGGGCCACCCCGCGCCGGTCAACCGAAGATCATCGGTAAGGATGGGGGAACATGACCCAGCCGATGGCTTCTGAAAGCCAACTCGAGGACCGCGGGGAATTTGACAGGGAGATCGTCGCCTCGGTGGCCACGGAGGAGCGGGCGGCTCCATCGCCCCCGGCCGCGCCCGCGGGACGGGCCGCAGGCCTCGTCCTCGCCGTTCTCCTGGTAGCTGTGTTCATGGCGGTCCTCGACGCCACGATCGTAAACGTCGCCGCTCCCGCCATTCGCCGGACGCTCCATGCCTCTGGAGCCGAGCTCCAACTGGTGATCACCGGCTACACCATCGCCTACGCCGTGCTCATCGTTACCGGTTCCCGGCTGGGTGCCATGTTCGGCCATCGCCGCGCCTTCCTGGGCGGCCTAGTTGGGTTCACCCTCGCCTCCCTCGGTTGCGCCCTGGCCCCGGACACGGCCGCCCTCATCGGGCTGCGGGCAGTGCAGGGGGCCGGCGCCGCCCTCATGATGCCGCAGGTACTGAGCCTCATCCAGATGACCTTCAGTGGCGCCAGCCGGGCCAAGGCCATCGGCCGTTACGCCGCGGTTATCGCCACCGGGGCCATCGTCGGCCAGGTCGTCGGTGGCGCGGTCGTGTCCGCCAATCTTTTCTCCACCAGTTGGCGTCCAGTGTTCATGCTCAACGTGCCCATCGGAGCACTCCTGCTCATTGCCGGTCTCCGCCTCCTGCCTCGTGACGTGCCCGCGGGCCGTCGACGACTTGACCTCGGCGGGATGGCGACACTGGCCTTGGCCGTGCTGCTCTTCGTGGTCCCCGTGGTCATGGGGCACCAAGAAGGCTGGCCGGCGTGGACCTTCGTCGCCCTCGCCGCGAGCCTGCCCGCCCTTTGGCTCTTCGCCCGGGTCGAACGCCGCGTCGAGGCGAGAGATGGGACTCCGATGGTGCCCCGGCGGGTCGTCAGAGCAACGGGCTTCGCCGTCGCCCTGACGTCCCTGGGCTTGGGAATGGCCACTTATGGTGGCTATCTCTTCTCCATGTTGTTGCACCTGCAGATTGCTTTGGGCGACTCACCTTTGCGCGCCGGGCTGCTGTTCTCCCCGGCAGCAGTGGTGTTCGCGGCAGCCAGCCTAAGCAGCCGGCGCCTCGCTCCCCACGTCCAGCGGCTCACGGCCAGTGCCGGTCTGCTGACGGCGGCCGTCGGTTACGGCGCACTTGCCTTAGACCTCCGCTCCGGCGGGAACGGCGGCACCTCGCTCGAGGTTTTCTTTGGCCTTGTCGGGCTCGGGCTGGGTGCCGCCTTCACGCCGCTGCTCAATACCGCCCTGGCCCACGTGGCGCCCAGCGATGCCCCGGACGCCAGCGGAGTCGTGGCCACCGTGCAACAGCTTGCCCTGGTCACCGGTATCGCTCTGTTCGGGAGCATCTACCTGTCATTGAACCCCTCGGCCGCCGGCCAGGGCGCCCACCATCCGGGCTCGGCCATCGGCTGGAGCATGGTCGTGCTCATGGCGGCGGCCGCCATCGCTTCAGGCCTGAGCACCCGCCTTTGGCGTCTTCGTGCACCGGTCAGCGCGGGGCAGAAGATCGGAGCGGTGCGTTAGGCAAGACCTCGAATTTTGAGGCCCGGTCACTAAGGTGTGGACGGTCTTCTAGGCTTCGTCTCGGCAAGGACGGAGGAGCAGGGGAGACAGGAGATTGGCCGACGAAGCAGATTGGCTAGATCGCATCCAGGCCGTGGCTGACAACCAGGAGAAGGCAAAGGAAGAGGCGGCACGGCAAGCGAGGGAAGACGGTGACAGGCGCGCCGCCCGCTTTGACCGGTTCACTGAGGCATTCCGGGACGTGATCACCCCCGCCCTCAGGACCCTCCGGGTCGACTTGGCGACGCGAGGCTTTGACCTGCAGATCTGGCAACCACAACTCAGTCTGGACGAAGACGGCCCAAGGCTGGAGCAATCGCTCACGGTGAGTGGGCACTCCAAGACCGGCTCGGGCCGTGTTGAACTGACGGCGACCCGGATCGGCGGGGGGGTCGTCACCCTCGAGACGAAGACGGACGACGGTGACCCTCAGAAGTACATAGTCGGTTCCCTTGACCCCGAAGCTGTGACAGTGGACTTCCTCAAGGATTGTCTTGAGATCGTCATCACGTCATACCTGGCTGGCGATCTCAGCGGCAACGCTAGGGCGATCCTGCGTCACGACGACCGTCCCTGGTCGCGAAACGCGGACACGCCGGGACGCGTAGGGTTCGGACTACAAACCGGACTACAGCCGCCAACCGTCCATCACGCTCCAGCACACTTCAGCACACGTTGACTTTTCCAAACCCGCAGTTCGGGCCACGTTCCCGCTGGTCAGGGACCGGCGCTGAAGCACCCAGCTGCACGTTACGAGGGCGTCGCTGGCCAAGTTCGTCGAGGCCAAGGCCCGCTCGGGCTACAACCGCCGCTCGAGCCGCGGCCGCGGCTACCGAAGTTGGGTATGCAGCAGAGGCGTTGGGCGCCGACTACGAGCCCCTCGCTCGGCTACTTCTGCGCTCAGAGGGTGTGGCCTCTTCGTACATCGAGGGCATCGCCGCTCCCGTCGTCGACATCGTCCTCGCCGAGGAGAGGCTCGGCCGCCAAGCGGCGGGGGCAGCCGCATGGGTGGCGTCCAACCTGGCCGCTGTCTCCAAAGCCGTGAGCAGCGCCGAAACTGCCGCACCTCTCTCGGTGGGGATGCTCTGCGAGTGGCATCGCACTCTCATGACCGGGAGCCCGGCTCCCGAGCGTTACGTCGGCGCCATCCGGGCCGAACAGGGCTGGGTCGGAGGGTCGAGCCCGTTGGACGCGCACCTCGTGACACCTCCTCCGGCCGAGCTCCCGGCGCTGCTCGATGACCTCATCGCCTACACCAATCGCGTGGACGTCGACCCGATCGCTCAAGCCGCGGTCGCTCTCGCGCAGTTTGAGATCATCCATCCCTTCGGCGATGGCAACGGACGAGTCGGTCGGGTGCTCGTCGCTTGGGTATTGACCCGACGACTGGCGCTGCTCGTGCCACCTCCGGTGAGCGTGGCGATTGCCGCCGACGTCGGTGGCTACGCCTCGGGCCTGGTGCTGTTCCGCCTGGGCCGGCACCACGAATGGGCTCAATGGTTCGCCAACGTTGTAGCTGAGGGGGGCAAGGCGCAGCGTGCGCTCGTCTCGAACGTCGAGCAGATCAAGCGGCGATGGCGGGAACAGCTCGCTTCCGGCGGGCGTAGGCCTCGAAGCGATGCAGCTGTCAATGCTGCGCTCGGGCTTCTCCCTCGCCATCTGGTCCTCACGTCTCAGACGCTCGTCGACGGCCTTGAGATCTCCCGCAAGCCCTCCTCGGCCACACTGCACCGTCTCGCACGCGCCGGGATCCTCACCGAATACGGGACGGTCCGACGCGAGACCGCCGGCCAGCCCGCCACGCTCTACGTCTCAGGAGACCTGCTCGGGCTCGCGGGCTCGAACCCGCTGCGATAGACCGCTCGCTGCCGGTACCTGGGCGGTCGTGCCTGCGTCCGATCTTTCGCTCTCGCCGATGGCCGGATCGTTGAAGACGACCCGTTCGTGACGCCGGCTTCGCTCAGACCTTGCGTCCCGCGAAGGCGAGCAGGCGGTCGGCAGCCGTCGCATGGGCCGGTACGGGTTGCTCGGCATCGAGGACGCCTGGCCGTCGCATTTCCGGGCTGATCATCTGGCGTCCTATCTCGAGGGCGGACTCCAGAAGATCAGTGTCAGTGATCGTCTGTCCGCAGGCACGGGCGAGATCAGCCGCGTGCGTTGCTACGTCGAAGATATTGAGATTGAGAAGACGCCAGCCGGCATCTCGCCAAAGGGCAGCTTCATGGTCTTCTCCAACACGCCCGGCCGGGCGAAGAGGGCCAAGGCTCGCTCGCTCGCCGCCTTCCAAGCCCCTTTGTAGTCGTCGCCCAGGTTGTCGCCACCCATAAGCTCGCCCATCATCTCGTCGGACACGGAGCCTTGCTCGGCCGAGATGGACAACACGGTGGCGTCAGCGGTGACGTGATTGATCAGATCGCGGACCGTCCATGCTGTGCAGGGGGTAGGGTCGCCCAGCTGACCGGGACCAACGCTGTCGATGAGACCGGTCGTCTCGTCAGTCGCACGCAGCCACAAGGCCAGGTTGTCCATCGAACTCACCCCTTTGTCTTGGCGCTCTGCGGGCGCGAACGGAAATGGTACCAGGCAGAGGTTCGCCGTGCGCTTCGGTCGCTTGGGCCATCAGGCAGGTGCCGAAGTCGGGGGCCAGGCCAGATGGCGACCCGCTCGGGTTGGCTGCGGCCGCGCGATGCTGCGGGCCCCGCCTTAGCGGTACTCGGTGGGCCAACAATTCGCTAACAAGTTTCGGTGGGCAGAAACGGGGAAGCCAGGCATCAGGCGGTGACGACCTCGGCGGTCGGGACTGCCCGGCCCAGCCGGGCGTCGGTGGTCAAGAGTGGCACATTCAACTGCGATGCCAGCTCCACGTACAGCGCATCGGCCAAGCGAACGGTGGGCCGCCGTGCCCAAGCACCGGGAACTAGGTCCACGAGAAGCTCGCGGTGAACGGGTACACGAAGGGCGGCGCGCAGGCGCAGGTCGGCCTGCTCGGCCGAGAGCAAGCCGGCTCGTTCCATGCGGCCGAAAGCAGACAGCACTTCGGCATCGATGTGGGCCGGAGCCCAGAGCTCGAGGCCGTCGATGCGTTCCGCAATTGAGACCGCACCCTCAGTCCCCAGGACGAAGTCGATGACCAACGACGCATCGACGACGGCCCGGCCTTCACGGCCCACGGTGCTCGCCCATCTCCGCTCTTGCCGCGTCGATGGCCTCTAGGACCGCCGCGTGCGCGACTGCGGGGTGTAGCGGGGGGAGGCGTTCTACGCTCTCGACCCATGCGCTGGTGGCGCGGTTCGCCAGCTCCCGACGGAGCGCCTCCTGGGCTACCTTGGAGACGTTGAGGCCGGCGGAGCGGGCTTCTTCGGCCAGGTCGTCGGGCAGGTAGATGTTCACTCTGGCCATACACACATCCTACACACTTGACGTCAGCCGGGTGCCCACCCGGCCGACCAAAACGCATGGGGCACCGGCCACCGCCGCAGCAGTTCGCCCATTACGAGCACCGAGTCCTCGTTCAGGGAGCCGACCACGACGACTCGCCCAGAAGACCCGGTCGGCTCAGCCAACAAGGCTCCCGGTGGTAAGCCCTGCTACGAACCGCCGCTGGAGCGTGACAAAGAGGAGGACCATCGGGACCAACATGAACATCCCGGCCGCCGCGATCAGCGCGTCGTTCTGGCTGTAGCCCTGTTGGAAATCGTACAGCGAGATCGACACCGGCGTCTTGTTCGTCGATGTCAGGAACACGAGCGAAATGAGGAAGTTGTTCCACGCCATGAGGCCCGACACGAGGGCGATCGTGACGAACCCCGGGGCCACGACGGGAATCGTTATACGCCACAGGAGGCTTTACCTACCTTCTCCGGCACAGCGCGGTTAGCCTTCTCCTCGATGCCGGGGCCGGCATCGAGGAGGTCGCCGACCTGATAGGCGACGATGCCCGTACCCTGTACCGGCACTACCGCCACCGCGTCCGGCCAGTGATGGACGTCGGGCTGAGGATGGACGCCGTGCTGGCCTCTACGCTCGATGAACGCTCGGAGAGCTAGCGCGTCGGCCCACGTTTTGCTCCTGCAGCTCAGGGCCGAGCATTCAAGCAGAAGCTCGATCTCCCTCGCTCTACCGGCCCGGTGCAGGGGGTTCTTTACAAAGGGCCTGATCGTCGATAGGATGGGGCCATCCCCCCGGTCGCTATGCCGGCCGGGTGCGAGACCCGCCGCAAGGCGGGTCTTTGCGTTTTAGCGCTACCAAGAGGGTGGCTTATGGAACGGCCCCCGACCGTCACTCATAGTGGGAGGGAACTGGCTGGCCCGCAGCGTGGACGACCGGACGCTCTTGTAGAAGTCCGCACAGCTGGCAAGCGCTCTCGTTGGGTTCCCGCGCGAGTGCGGGTTGACGATCCCGACGGTGAGCCCAAGCTGGGCGCGCGCCATGATAATCGGTTCCATGAGGTCGCCGTCATTGGTAACAACGACGGCCGTGTCACAGTCGTAGGTGAACGCGTCCATCAACAGAAAGGACGCCAGGTTCACGTCTGAGCCTTTCTCTTCGGTTTTTATGACCTCGACTGTGCGGGGCACGCCGGGAGCGGTGCGGGCGAGCGGCATGCGAGTGGGATAACTGAGGAAGTGCCCCAGATGGACCGACACTTTCGGCAACGTCGCCAATGCCCGTATGTAGACGCGTTGGCGCTTGTCGATGTCGGGGTCTCAGGCCGGCTGGTGACGCGTGCCGTGAAGTAACGGATCCTCTTGATGTCGTCCTTGGGCAAGAGTCTGGCACAGAATGCTTCGAGGTCCAGCCACTTGAAGGTCGTGCCTTTGAGGCAGCCATAATAAAAGTTGAACCCGTCGATGTGACATTTGTGCTCATTGCGGGAACTCCGGAGGAGCCGGCCAGTCAAAAGTGGCGTCGACTTTACGCGTCGCTTCCAACGCAAGCAGGTGTGCCTCCGCCACTGTCGAAGGCTCTCCCGGGTTCGGGCCCAGCGCGGCTGTCAAGGCGATCCGCAGGAAGCCTCTGTAGAGGTTTTGTGGGCTCCCTCGATGGCACCCGCTTGAGCCGCGCAGTCATGGCCTCTCCCCGTTAGTGGAAGCACATTCACGGGGTTAGTGCCCCGTCTGCCGACACGTTAGTGGAAGCCCAGGGCCGAAGTGCTTCCACTAAGGCATTTAGTGGCGGTCGCTCTTGGGCGCCGGCCCGAGAGGCAATGGCTGGCCGGCCATGGTCATCGACCGCTCCGGGGCGAACGGGCAGCGTCGTCGACGATGCCCCGGGGACTTCCGATCACCGTCGACCTCTCCGGCTCCCAAGTCAGCGGGGCTTGTGGCACCAGGCTGCATATTTGTACGTTCGGTGCTCTTAGCCCGTCCTGGGCTGCCCATCGCGCCCGCTCCAAATGAGGGGACCAGCTTCGAGAGAGGAATTTTCGAGCTTTCGGGCCTTCAGGGTCGCCTACGTACCGGCCATAGTAGTACCATGCGTCGCATAATCTGCACCTAGACGCATAGGGTCCTCACCCGGGGGCCGATCACCGACGAGAGTGGAGCACGAGGGTGGCGACAGAAACGAAGACCATCACCGTAAATAACAGAGCTGAACTTGACGCCGCGGTGACCAGTTACATCTCTCAGGGATTCACCGTCGCGCAGCAGACGAGCACGTCTGTCACTATGTTCAAGAAGAAGGCGTTCGACTTCGGGAAGTACTTCCGGGGGCTCCTCCTTTGCCTACTTCCAGGGGTCATCTATATCTTCCGCTACGCGGGCCAGAAGGACCAGATGGTCATTATCAACCATCCACCCATCGGATCTTGACGGCGACGCTTGGGAGGCGTGCCCAGACTGCGTGATCGCGTGCGGCTGTCGACGTCGGCTCTCCGGGACAGCGATGTCGTTCGGCGGTATCGACTGGTTCCACTCGGAGCGGCCGGCGTGTGCGCCAGCGTCGCGCTCTGGCTCATTGACCCGGAAACGGCCCCTTTCGGCTGGCGTTGTCCATTGTGGACTCTGACCGGACTCCGCTGTCCTGGATGCGGTGGTACCCGCGCGCTACACCTTCTTGTGCGAGGCAAGCCCATCGCGGCGGCTCGCCAAAACGTCATCGTGGTTGTGCTCGCGCCCGTCTACGGTGTCCTCATAGCTCGATGGCTCAAGGCATATCGTGACGGCACGCCAAAGCCACTGATGACACCGTCAGAGTCGCGCATCGCAACCTGCGTCCTGACGTCGTTCGGGGTCACAAGAAATGTCTTGGCCGTTGCTCTGCGACGAAAAGCGTGCCCACATCCCGGGTCGCTCCAGAGCGGTTTGGTCGGCGCCACTCGAGTCCGGGTACGCCGAAGCGCTCGGCCACCACGCAGTGGACGAGCACGGTCTTGCCAGCTTCACGCCAAGACGTGACAGTGCGTGGATTGTCAAGATGGCCCTTGGGAGTTGGCCGTCGGGGGGTTGGAGAGGGGCTTTCCACAGCCGAGCCCGGCGGGTGGGCCCTGGCCCAAAGCGTGCTAGGAAGTCCCGGTGGGGCGGTGGCCGCAGGGCGAGCGCGCGGTCGGGTTCTTGCTAGAACGAGGCCGCCTCGAACCAATCGAAGTGCCCGACCTGAAGGCCCAGGCGGAGGCTTTGCTCCAACGAGCTACCCTACGCGAGGCGACGGCGAGCAAAGCACTCGAAGTGGGCGATATCGGCGGTGCCTACGTCGCCGCTTACGACGCCTACCGGATCGGAGCGGAGACGCTTCTGGCTTGCCAAGGCCTACGCGCCACGCAGGGCGAGGGATCCCACGTGACGGTGGAGGACACCGTGTCGGCTCAGTTCGGCGACGATATTCCGGCCTATGCGAAACCAACCTTCGAACGGCCAAGGCGAACCCACCACTCAGCCCAATATTTCGACCCTTCTGCCCCGTCTCTAACTCCTGCCGATGCCGAGTGGGCTATAGGAAGGGCGCGCTCGGCGGTGGCTGGCGCCAAGCTGCTCCTGTCTACTTCGCCTCCGGACCGCTTCGTTTGACGTCAAGGCCGAGCTCCAACATGGGCCGGGAAGTGATCGTTTGGTGGAAGGCACCGGTCCCTGAAGCGAGCCAGCCCGCGGCCCGCACGGTCGCCTGTACCGGCCTTCCCAAGCGCCTCTCGGCTTCGGCGAGCGCCCCATACAGCTCGTCACGGTCGGGCTTGCCGAGCACGAGAACATCGATGTCACCCACCGGTCGCTTACCGGCCTCGCCGGCATACCGGGCGGTCCAGGACCCATAGATGTGGACGGCGTCGATCCCGGCCACACCCCGGAGGACGCTGGCAAGGAGCACGGGAGCGCCGAAGGCCTTGGTCAGTACGTCGCTCAGCCCGGCGTAGTAAGGACTGGCCGTGTCGGCGCGCACAAGGCGGGTGTTACCGACCTTCCGGCTCATCAAGAGGCCCGCCGCCTCGCCACGCTCGACCTCTCGGTAGACGGAGGGGTGCGGGGCGCCTGTCCGGCCCGACAGCTCGGTCAGGCTGAGCTCGACATCGGGGTCCCCGAGGAGGAGAGCGAGGATCTCCGCCTGCTGCTGAGAACGGAACACAGGCAGCAAGGAAGGGGCCGGATGCTTTTCCACAAACAGAAGGATACTCTTCAGTTCGTGGAGCCGCCGTCCTGCGGGTGGCTGGCTATGTCGCGTCGGACCAGCATTGCGAGCCGGTCACTGGTGCGGCTTACCGTAGGTGGTGCAGCTAGGCGCCGGCGGCGGCGGCAGGGGATGACTGCGCGCCGGCCGTAAGCGAGTGGGCTGCGGGCAAATGGCCGTCTTCGAGCTGCGGGAGCGGGCGGTCGACGACTACCGGGCGTTCGTCAGCAGCTTGCTTAGTTGTACACGCTGGGGTCGCCCTCCATGACCTGCGAGACGCGCCGGGCACCGACCACCGACCCCTGCACTACACAGGCCTATAACCGGGCTCGGTACAACCGGGACAAGCACCCGACGTACGCGCTAGCCGGCCTCATCTGAGCAGCTTCCAGAGCGCCGTCCGTTGTCGCCGACTTCGTCGCTCAGGCCCGCCAACAGCTCCGCGGGCCCCAACTGCCAAGTGTTTGACCACCCCCACTACACCCCGAAGGCCCTCGGATCAGGTCAGGGAAGTGGCCTCCGCTCCCCCCAAGGTAAGCCGGGGTAGGCGGAGGCGCCCTCGTTGGCGACGCGCCAAACCGTCCACCCGTTGAAGCCGGCCACATCGAGGTTTTCCCCGGAGTCGACGGCGATCGGGCCGAGGCTCATGTCGCGCCTCACCGGGCGCTCACCTTGGCCGTGCCGAGGGCTGACTACCGATACCGAGACCACTAGAAACTGCGAAGCAACACCCGCGATAGTCAAGGCTGCTGCGGGAGGGCTTCCGTTCTGGGCACTAACGCAATGTCATCGCTAATCGGGCGACCGTCGTCACATCCCTCGCCAAAGGCATCCGCGGCGCGGCCTCATTATCCTATTAGGGCATCTGGATATAGTTCGCGCACCTTCCAGTCATGGTTCGGGACGATAATATCAGCTTCCGACCGGAGCCGCGCGTAACCAAGCATCAGTTCCTGCAAATTCCAGAAGGCCCCCATCGGCCAGTTCAGCTCCAAATTCTTATAGTTGTACATTACGTCGCTCGTAAGCGCCACTGTACCGAGTGCCGTGTCGACAAATGTAACCATGCAACCCGGAGAATGCCCTCCGATCTTCACGAGTCGCACGCCCGGCACAAGCTCAAGATCACCCTCAACGCCCTCGATCTGCCGACGGATGGGGTCGAGGTAGTGCGAGAGTTCGCGATAATAAAAGCCACCATAGGGCGGAGGCGCGACGCCAACCGCGAGCTCGTCACGCTGCACGACAAAAGTGGCATTTTCGAACAGCTCATTGTTCCCGAAGTGGTCGAAATGAAGGTGAGTGAGCACCACGATGTCAATTTCGGAAGGCTCAACCCCGATACGCCGTAAGCCGGCCACAAGATCCTGGTCGGGCGCTCGTTCGCAGATAAAGTCGATCCCGTACTCGTGCTGAACACGGGCCACTTCTTCGCAGTCACCTAGACCCGTATCGATGAGTATTCTTTTGGACGCGCCCTCTATGTACCAGACCGGAACGGGCACCATAACGCCAGATACCGTGGTGCCGTCACGCCGCCTCAAGTCATCGCTGAAGCCAAAGGGTAGCCGATCCGTCAACGAGCGTCCCGGTTTAGCTCCACCATTGAATAGACTGACACCGAGGGAACTCTCTAATTCTCCCGTGACGACGTGGTGAATCCGAAGTAACCGCGACGTGAGAGTGGCCATTTAGGGCCTCCTTTCATTATAATGAAGCGTAAGATTTGCCAGGGCTAACAACAAGGCCCTAAAGCTCCTCACCTTGGCGCAGTGACACTCTAGAACAACCGTTACCCCATCAACTGCCAGCCTTCAAAGTAGCAAATCGTCCGCCTAACGGCCGACCTATTCGTTCAACGTCGGTATGCCTAGGCGAAAAAAGAGCTGATGATCCTCGTTTCGGCCCAAATGAGTCAAAGATGCTCACTTCTGCCAATGAAGCCTCAACCTCGGTGGAAACGCTACACGGTCTTTTCACCGGCACCAGCAACCCAGCGAACAATTCTATCCCATAGGGTTCCGTACCCCTCCCATTGGACAAATGCTGGCGGAGCCCAGTGGGCTGACATATCCGATGTAAACACAGCGGTGCGCCCTGATCCAACCTCGCGAAGGGCGATTAAAGGATCCCCGTTGATCGCGACTAGCAACTCGCCCTCCTGTCGCATAACTGTCCGGTTGTAGCCCAGCAGCAACGGCCACTGCCCTTGTAAGTCGGCTGTCACGGGATGCGTCGCAACGATCTCTGCTTCCCCTCCGCTGGGAAGTTCACATCGATGTCGAGGACGTGCGCGACGTCCGAGACTTCCTTGCCGCCTGAGCAACCTCGCTTCCTGCTCGACGAGAACTTCAGCCACTGGCTCGGCGAGCTGCTGCCTCGCTTTGACTATGTGGTCCAACAGGTGCAGCGCGTCCCCGAGCTCGGGAGACCACACCCCACGGTCGCCGGGCTTCGCCACGGCGCGTCAGACGACGAGATCGCCGAGTGGTGCGCCAGGGAGGGCTGAGTGGTAGTCACTTGCGACGAGGACTTCCGCAGCCGCGAGTTGCGGCTGGGCGCCTATAACCGCCGCGGTGTGGACGTGGTCCTGTGCACCCGACAGCCGACCGGGCTCCGTGAGCAGCCCGAGCTCGTAGTGTCCTGCTACCCGAAGTGGACCAAGGCCGTCGCCACCGCTCAGCGCCATCGGCAGCTCTGGCTTCAGCACGGGCCGAGGGGGCCACTGAGACTGGCTCGCTTCTCTTAGAGCGCTCGCAGGTCCGCCATAAGGAGGACTTCCAGGGACATCCTGTTACGTCCGAACCGCGATGGGACCAGCACTGTGGGTGCCGGTCACCGCTGCGGTCTACCGTAGGTGGTGCCGCTGGTCGCCGGTGACGGCGGCAGGAGATAAAGCTTCGTCGGCCGAGCGCAAGTGAGCTGAGGGCACATGGACGTCTTCGAGCTACGGGAGCGGGTGGTCGACGACTACCGGGCGTTCGTGACCAGCTTCATGTCGATCAAGGACCGGCGGGCCCAAGAAGTGGTCGACAAGGAGCTGTCGGAGGGACTGTTGTGGCCGGAGCCGAGGATCGCTCTCAACCCGGCCTACGCCGACGGCGGCTGGATTGACGAGCTTGTGGCACGGGGGACGCTCGACGCGCGTTGCAGCGAGATCTTCCGGCTGGGCAAGGACGTCCCGGGGCAGCCTTCCAAGGCGCTGAGGCTGCGCCGGCACCAGATGGAAGCGATCGACGTCGCCCGCGGGCGGGAGCCGTACGTGCTCACCACCGGGACGGGCTCGGGCAAGAGCCTGGCTTACATGATCCCCATCGTGGACACGGTCCTGCGTGCCGGCTCCCGTCCCGGGATCAAGGCGATCTGCGTCTACCCGATGAACGCCCTGGCCAACAGCCAACTCGGAGAACTGGAGAAGTTCCTCTGCGCCGGCTTCCCGGACAGGAGAGGCCCGGTGAGCTTCAAGCGCTACACCGGCCAGGAGGACGACGAGGCCCGCCGGGCCATCATCGCCGACCCCCCGGACATCCTGCTCACCAACTACGTGATGCTGGAGCTGATCCTCACCCGGGTCGACGAGCGCCAACTGGTGGCGGCGGCCGAGGGCCTCCAGTTCCTGGTGCTGGACGAGCTGCACACGTACCGGGGGCGCCAGGGGGCAGACGTGGCGCTGCTGGTGCGCAGGGTGCGCCAGGCGTGCAAGGCGCCCGCCCTCCAGTGCATCGGGACCTCGGCGACGATGACGACCGACGGTACCTGGGCCGCCCAGCGCAAGGCGGTGGCCGAAGTGGCGTCGGTGCTCTTCGGCTCCGCCGTACCGGAAGCCAACGTCATCGGCGAGACGCTGGAACGGGCCACCAACGGCGAGATCAACATCACGTCGCTCGCCGAGCGCGTCCGCAGCGGGAAGCCCCCGCCCGAGGACATCGAAGGCTTCCGGGCCGACCCTCTCTCGGTCTGGCTCGAGTACACCCTGGGCGTCACCTGGGCGGTGGACGACCCGTCACGGCTGATGCGCCAGAGGCCGCGCACCATCGGCGGCGACGACGGCGTGGCCGTGATGCTGGCCCGGTTGACCGGCGTCCCGGAGGACGACTGCGCGGCAGCGGTACAGCGCCAGCTCTTGGTGGGCAACGACCTCTTGGACGAATCGGGCTCGCCCATCTTCGCCTTCAAGCTGCACCAGTTCGTGTCCCGGGGCGACACGGTGTGGGCGTCCCTCGAGGCCGGGGACACCCGCCACCTGACCGTCCACAAACAGACGTACGTGCCCGGGGACCGCACCAAGGTGTTGAGGCCGCTCACGTTTTGCCGGGAATGCGGCCAGGACTACTACGCCATCCGCCTGGTGCGCGATGGCGAGCCCCTGGACGAGTGGCCCACGTCGGACCGGGAGCCGAGCACGGACGAGTCGCGCACCGGGTACCTGTACACGTCCGCCAGCGAGCCCTGGCCGTACGGCGACGACGCGGTGGCCGAGCGGGTGCCCGAGGACTGGGTGGCCGATAACGGCACGATCAAGCGCGACTACCGCAAGCACCTCCCCCGGCCCTATGACGTGCTGCCGGACGGGACGGCCCGGCCCGAGCACACGGGGACGCCGGGGGCCCTGAGAGCATGGTTCGTCCCCTCGCCATTGCGCTTCTGCCTCAGCTGCGGGGTGGCGTACGGCGCCAGACAACGGTCAGATTTCTCCAAGTTGACCACCCTCGGCTCCGAGGGGCGCAGCTCGGCCACCACGGTGCTGTCGCTGTCGGCGGTGCGATATTTGCGCCAGGACGGCGAGCTGCCGCCCGAAGCCAAAAAGCTCCTGTGCCTTTCCGACAGCCGCCAGGACGCCTCCCTCCAGGCCGGCCACATCAACGACTTCGTGGAGGTAGGGCTGCTGCGCTCGGCCCTGTACCGAGCGGCGGCGGCCGCCGGGCCCGAGGGCCTGACCCACGACGAGCTGACCCACCGGGTGGCCGGTGCCCTTGACCTGACGCTGGGCGAGTACGCCTCCAACCCCGAGGGTGCGCTTCGCCAACCGGGACGAGACGGACCGGGCGCTGCGCGACGTCCTCGGTTACCGCCTCTACCTCGACCAGCGCCGGGGTTGGCGGGTCACCTCGCCCAACCTCGAGCAGACCGGCCTCCTGCACATCGAATGGCGGTCACTGGCCGAAGTCTGCGAGGCCCAGGACGTGTGGGACGGCGCCCACCTGGTGCTGGTCGGCGCCTCGCCGTCCCAGCGCGAGGAGCTCGGCCGCACCCTGCCTTGCACGGGGCGCCGTTGGTCAAGAACCAGCCCCACAAAGTGGCGAGCGGGCGGTCCGTCAGCCTTCACATCGTGCATCCTGGGTGCCGTTGACGGTGGATTTCAGCCCCATCGAAGGCTTCCACGACACCCGGGACATCTAGTACATGGGCCTGCCCCGATGCCACACCACCCGGCCGAGACGATGCTTCAGCTTCAGGAAAGGACAGCCCGTGAGCGACGACCTACAGGTGCAGCTATCTGAGTTGCAACGTCTGGTAGCGGCCCAAGCCGACGAGATTGCCAGGTTGCGAGCCGATATGCGCCGCTTTGAGGATAAGAACGCGGCGACGGCACCCGCCGGTGGGACGTCTGGGGACGCGGGCGAAGGGCGGCCTCCCGGGCCGGGGCCAAAAATAAGCCGCCGCGCCTTCGCCCGGCTGGGGGCGATGGCAGGCTTGGGGGCGGCAACGGCGGCGGCGGCCGTCTTGACCGCCGACGCCTCCCCGGCCGCGGCTGCCGAGGGAGCCGACGTCCTGCTGGGCAAGGACAACGACGGGGCGACCGCTCGCACGGGCGTTTTCGCCACTGGTGCAACCCTGTACGCCACGCTTGCCGACCCTGACGTCGGCATCGGCAATGCGCCCCTGGGCGGGAAGACCGTTACAGCCGGCGTAGTGGGCAAAGGCACGGTCGGGGTCATCGGAGCGGGCAGCGGGGCCATGGGGATCGGCATTTATGCCACCGATAGCCCCCTCAATGCGTCGGCGGCGGCGGGCTCAGAATTGTGCACCGGCCTGGGGGTTTGGCTGCAAGGGGCGGCCAACGAGAACTCAGCCATCTACGCCCAGAGCGATGGCCTGGGAGAAGGGATATCGGTCTTCCTGACGTCGCCGTCCAACCAACAAAGCGCTGTCTATGCCGTGAACGGTGGTTCGGGCCCCGGTGTGTGGGCCACGGACCAGAGCGGGTTCCACGCCTCCCTGGTCCCCGACGACAACGTCCAGCGACCAGGCGGGACCGGTCCTGGCCTGCTCGCTCAACTGGGGAACCGGTACAACGGCTCTCCGGCCGTGGCCGCCCACACCGCCGGTACCGGACCGGCCCTCGAGGCCATGGCCAGCTCTGGGGCGGGCATCTCCGCCAGCAGCACCACCGGCCCAGCCGCCCAGCTGTCCTCGCCCGTAGCCCACTTGCGGCTTAAGCCGGGCCGGGCCGGCCACCCGGCCGAAGGCGAAGCAGGCGACCTGTTCGTCGATGCAGCCGGGCATCTCTGGTTCTGCAAGGGTCCCGGGACGTGGGCGCGCCTGGCGTGAGGCCACGACCGTCCCGGACGACGGGCGCCCGGCCACAGCGCAAACGTGAACGCCCCATGTCCGGGACGACCACCACGACCATGGCCACCACCACGACCACGACCACGGCCACCACCACGACCATGGCCACCACCACGACCACAACGCTGCCGCCGGTGGTTGTGCTCAAGGTCACGCCTGCGAACAAAGCCAAAGGGGTAGGCCCGCGCACCCCTGTCGTGGTGACGTACAACCGGGCACCGGGCGCTGGTGCTCCCCGTCCCACGATCTCGCCCAGCACCCCGGGCCACTGGGCTCAAGCAGGAACCGACCGACTCGTGTTCAAGCCCACCGGCTATTGGGGACCGGGCACCAGCTACCAGGTCTCGGTGCCTGTGCCGGGCGGCACCCTAGGCACTGCTAACACCGTGGTCAAGTTCAGTACCGGCCTGCCGCCGGTGCTAGCCCTACAGCAGTACCTGGCCATGCTGGGGTACTTGCCGCTGCGGTTCACCCCAACCGGTGATGTCCCCAACCGCAAGGCGGTGCTGCAACGGGAGCCGACCAGCCCCAACCTAGTGCCACAGGACCCAGCGGCCGGGGTGCTCACCTGGGCCTACCCAAGCATCCCGAGCTCTTTGTGGGCGCAATGGCACCGCGGCCAGCCCAACGTGGTAACCACCGGGGCGGTGGAGCAGTTCGAGGTCGCCCAGGGCTTGGTGCCCGACGGTGTCGCCGGTCCGCCGGTGTGGGGCGCCCTGCTGAAAGCGGTAGCCGAACGCCAAATGGACACTAGCCCTTATGACTATGTCATCGTGTCGGAGAGCCTGCCAGAAACCCTATACGTATGGCAGGACGGCAAGTTCGTGTACAACACCTTGGCTAACACCGGGGTACCGGGCGCGGCCACTCCACAAGGTACCTGGCCGGTGGATTACAAGCAGAACCCCAACTTAATGAAGGGCTGCGACGTTGACGGGTACTGTTATTCGGTCTGGGTGCCCTACGCCAGCTATTTCCTACCTTCGGTGGGCGACGCTATCCACGCCTACCCGCGCTACGGCTACGGCTACCCCCAGAGCAACGGCTGTGTCGAGGTGGAGCCATCGCAGGGAGCTGTAATGTACGGCTACGACCCGGTGGGTACCCTGGTCACAGTTAGTTCTTGGGTTGGCCCGGCACAACAAAGCTAGCGAAGATCGACCTACCGGCGTCTCTACTGGCATCTCCCCGGTCGTCTAACCGGGCACGGACCATCAACGAACTTTCCGCGGACGATCACTTAGCCTGGAAGCACCGCCTAGATAGGCCTGTTAGCGGCTGACCATCCGCGAAAAAGGTGCCCCGATCAGGGAAAATGGGAGTTCTCACACAGCCCAGTCCCTCGATCAGAAAGGCACCTTTTCGATGCCATCCTCGCACAGCCCGTCCCGCCTGTCAGTGATGTTCGACGACGACCACGCCGTCGCCGATGCCGGCCTGGCGCTCGTTGCGGTGCTTTCGGAGAAGCTCGGCCTCGAGGAGCTCTGCGAGCAGCTCGTGGATCTCCATCCCTTCCCCGGGCGCCGGGTCGCGACGCTCGTGCACGCGATGGTCGCCGGCGCGAGCTTCATCGACGATGCCGACGTGCTGCGCTCGGGAGCGACCGCAGAGGTGCTCGGGCACCGGGTGATGGCGCCGTCGACGCTCGGGACCTTCCTTCGGCGCTTTTCCTTCGGGCACCTCCGCCAACTCGACAAGGTTGCCGAGGGGTTGCTCACCCGGGCATGGTCGGCGGGGGCAGGGCCCGGTGCCGAGCCGATGACCCTCGACATGGACTCGACGATCTGCCCCGTCCACGGGGACGACAAGGAGGGTGCCGCGTTCGGCTACACGAAGGTCCTCGGCTATCACCCGCTCCTCGCGACGCGGGCCGACACCGGAGAGGTCCTGCACGTCCGATTCAGAAAGGGCAGTGCTGGATCGGGACGCGGCGCGGAGCGCTTCGTGCGCGAGCTCGTCGGGAGGTGCCGTCGCGCCGGGGCCTGCGGCCCGCTCACGCTCCGCTCTGACTCCGGCTTTTACTCACAGCATGTGGTGAAGGCATGCCGGGACCACAACGTCGCCTACTCGATCACCGCACCGCAGAACTCCGGTGTGAAAAAGGCGATCGCGGAGATCGCCGAGGAGGCCTGGACCGGGATCGACTACACCGAGAACGGCGAGGCGTGGGTCGCCGAGACCCCCTATGGGGACGGGCACCGGCTCGTCGTCCGGCGCACCAAGCTTGCCGACCCGCAGCCCGCGCTCTTCCCGACCTTCCGCTACCACGCCTTCATCACCGACCGGGTCGGCGACGCGGTCAGCCTTGATACCGATCACCGCCGTCACGCTGTCGTCGAGCTCGCAATCCGCGACCTGAAGGAGGGCTCGGGGCTCTCGCACTGTCCGTCGCGGAACTTCAGTGCGAACGGCGCATGGGCCGTGCTTGCGACGATCGCTCACAACCTCATCCGCTGGGTCGGAAAGCTCGGGCTCAAGATCTCCGGCCCGCTCGTCACAAAGACGATCCGTCGCCGCTTCCTCACATTGCCCGGCAGGATCACCCACCGCGCACGACGGCGCCAGCTCCACTTGTCGACCGGCTGGCCGTGGGCCAAGCAGTGGTTTGCCTGCTTCGAGCGGCTGGTGGCGCTCCGGATCTGAGCGTCCCCGACCCGAGATCGCTTGCGGCGTGCCCGGCGCTCTCCCGCACGAGATCACCTTGAGAAAGCTTGGGCAAACACGCCCCCGTTACCGTCCCGATGCTCATCTGCGACAGGTCCCGCCAGAAACGGGTAACTCAGCATGTCAGCGGTCACGAGCACGCGGTCGGACGGTGCTTCCAGGCTTAGCTGAAGCGGTAACGACCGGTGCCGGGTTGGCCTGGTAGACGCTCGCGGAGGCGTCGACGCGTCGGCGACGAGCTGGTTGGCCTTGTCGATGGCCCCGGCTATCGCCCGCAGCTTCCAGGCCCCGTCTCCGTGCTTGTTGTGTCTTGCACACGCCGGCAGCGGTGGAGATGGCGGCCATGGCCGGGCCCGTCACCACCTTTCACCCACCAGCCCCGCCCCGTTGCGTAACCGAGAGGTCTTGAGGAAGCTCTTAGCTCGCTCACAGCGATCATCGCGAACGCCTCGGTACCGTCAAGCCTATGTTGGGTCGCTCCGGCTGGCCCCGTGCGCCAATGCTGTCGCTGATGTTGACGGTAACGGCGCTCTTGGGGCTGGGCCAGTTCGGCGTGCCGGCCACTGCCGCCCCGGTGCCAGGTGCTGTGGTCCTCTCCGTGGACGCCAACCCTCGGCAGCTGGCCTCGGGCGGGGGCACAGTGACGCTGACAGGTGTTGTCCTGCACGCCAGCACTTGCCAGCTCGAGCTCCTCTCGAGCCAGTCGTTCGCCGTGGTTTACTCGCACAACCCGACCAGCTGCACCAGCGGCAGCTTCTCGGCCCGGGTCACGATCGGGCCTAACCCCACTCCGGTGGCGCGGACGGTCGCCTTCGCCCTCGTCGCCCGCAACAGTGTCTCTAGCTCCAGCAGCCAGGTTTATATCCTCTTGGCCGCCGGCGCTGCCAAGACGACCGCCGCTACGCCGCCGGGCACCACCACCGCACCGGCCTCAGGCACCTCGGTTCCGGTCGTTGCCAGCCAAAGTTCCAATTGGTCTGGCTACGCGGCCCTGGGCGGCCCGTACACGGTCGTCAAAGGGTCGTTCACGGTGCCGTCGCTCTCGGCCGGGGCGTTCGGTAATGAGCAGGCAGCTGAGTGGGTCGGCCTAGGAGGGTCCTGAAGTAGTCGCCACCCACAGTTTCTGGTGCCCGAACTGAGGAGCTGGCGGGTTTCTCCGACGCCAACCCCAGCGGAGCCCTGGACGGGCGGAGCCGGGGGCGGCAGCG
>JBEKNX010000019.1:0-22063 GCA_049522375.1 Acidimicrobiales bacterium
CGTAAGGATGCCAAAGGCATCGCTGGCAACGCGCTTGCGCCCGCCCCGGTCCAGCGAAGACCTCGAGGCCGGGTTGGCCACCCTCGACCCGTGGGGACCGCTAACAGCTGTAGCTGCGCACCTCGGCTTGTCTTCAGCAGGCCCGCTCATCATGCCGCCCTCGGCACTCGGCCACGGGCTCTGACACGGTGAACGGCTTGCCGACCGGCTCCAAGTGGGACCGAGCGCGCCGGGACTCCTCCGAGGTAGGGCGAGCCTTCCCGTGCTACCGTCTCCAGCGATTGATCGAGGAGGTCGGCTAGGGTTCCGGGTTGGTGCTTAGCGACTTGTCCCTGCTCGACCTCGGTAAACTAGCAGGTCAGATGCCTAGGAGGGATGCGAGAGTGGCCGAATCGGACGGTCTCGAAAACCGTTGAGGGCTCACGCCCTCCGTGGGTTCAAATCCCACTCCCTCCGCTGCTCAGAGCCCTTTTTGGAGTTATCCCCCTCAGGGCTTTGAAGATGGCACCCCCAAACATCCCTCAAAAACGGTCCCCGGGGGTGGCTAGCCCTTCCTGAATGACCAAAGGGACCATGAGGGAGCGACAGCCGGGCGTGTGGGAGCTTCGTGCCCGGACATGGACGGGACGCTCTGGCAAGCACCTATGGCCAGGTGAGCCGCACCTTCAGGCGAGGAAAGCGCCAGGCTCAGGTGGCAGGACACTGAAAGGCTGGCACGGCCCGGGAAGGTGCGATGGGCCGCCCGCTTCTCAGCCGGGTCAAAGGGACCCTCTCCAGTCTTCGACTGCCCCGGGCAGTCAGCGGGTAATGGCTGCGGCCAGGTAGGCCAGGCTCACGCCAAGGGCGACTAGCGCCGGCCCCGCCTCCGGGAGGCTGTCCCCCGCCCGCCGGTGGACGGTGAGGGCGCCGAGGAGCAGCAGCGCCATACCCGACGCTGCGGCGACGCCCAGTGGGGCCGATGCCAGCCCGGCGAGGGCACCGGCAGCGGCAGCGACCTCGGCGACCCCGATCAACCGGTACCGGGCCCAGGGGACCCCGAAATGGGACGCCGCGGCCAGCATCTTCGGGTGGCTCAGCAACTTCCCGAGGGCGGGGATAAGACAGACAGCAGCAAGGACGAACGACAGGGCGGTGAACACGGGCCACTCCTTCGGGGAGGCTTCGAGCCGGCGCTTGACAGGCCGGCGATGTCAGAGGACAATCAGATTTGTGATTGATCATCAGTATTGTATGATATCATCATCACAACCACCCGACATCAATAACTTCTAAGAGAAGGGAAAGGCCGTCATGCTCAAGTCACTCAGCACCTCTCTGGTCCTGCGGGGCCTGCTCGCCCTAGGCATCGGGGTCGTGGCCCTTGCCTGGCCGGGGGTCACCGTT
The DNA here is from genome assembly GCA_049522375.1 of Acidimicrobiales bacterium. GTDB lineage: Bacteria > Actinomycetota > Acidimicrobiia > Acidimicrobiales > Palsa-688 > Fen-671. The sequence continues at coordinate 1,384 of JBEKNX010000019.1, forward strand.
CTCGCCCTCGTGGTCCTGTTCGCCGTCTACGCGTTCATCGCCGCCGGGCTGCAGGCGCTGCGGGCCTTCAGTAGCCGCACCGCCGGCCCGGTCTTCGGGCACCTGCTGCTCGGACTGGTCGACATAGCCGCCGGCGTGGTCGCCCTGGCCTGGCCGGGACCGACCGCCCTGGTCCTCGTGTTGGTCGTCGCCAGCTGGGCGATCGTCACTGGCGCTCTTGAGTTCTTTGCCTCCTTCCGTAGAGGCGAAGAGGCCGGGAGCCGCGCCATGTTCGTCCTCGGTGGCCTCGTGTCGATGGCCTTCGGTGCCGTCCTCTTCGCCCGCCCCGACATGGGTGCCATCACTCTCGCCCTCTTGTTCGGCCTGTTCAACCTGATCTCCGGGAGCTGGATGCTCGTCCGCGGCATCGAGCTGCGCCGGACTAACGCGAAACTGCACTCCCTGGTGGCGCCGAGGAAGAAGAAGGCAGCTGCCTGAGGGGACGGACCGCTGTCGAAGGGCAGCCCGGCGGGCACCAGGCAGGTGCCCGTCGTTGGCCTTTTGGTATCGGGCCGCTTTTCTGTAAGATCTGATCAGTACTGATCAAGTCGGTCTTGACTTGAGGGGAGGACAGTGAGCGCGACGTCGGAAAACGGAGCGGTCTCGGCCAACCGGCTCGATCGTCGGAAGGCCCGCACGAGGCAGGCACTGATCGACGCCGCCGTCCGGCTGATCGCCGAGGGCCGGGGACAACAGGCGAGTATCCAGGAGATCACCGACGCGGCCGACATCGGCTTTGGGTCCTTCTACAATCACTTCGCCAGCAAGGAGCAACTGTTCCAGACAGCGTCAGAAGAGGTGCTCGACCGTTGGGCGCAGATGATCGACGCCGCCTGCGCTGACCTGCGTGACCCCGCTGAAGTGTTCGCTGTCTCCCTGCGGATCTCCGGCCGTCTCGCTTGGGCCCACCCCGAGATCGCCGGCTTCATCACTGGGGCCGGATTGGAGCTCGTCGATGCACCCAGCGGCCTGGCACCTCACGCGCTTCGTGACATCCGCGCCGGCCAAGCCACCGGCCGTTTCACCGTCCCCGACGCCGAGATCGCGCTGGGCGCCGTGGCGGGCGGGCTCCTCGGTCTGTTCCGTCTCCACGAGCGCCACCCTCGACGGGTGACTGAAAGTTCCGTCGATGACCTCGCCGAAGCCTGCCTGCGCCTGCTCGGGCTCCGCGCCGCCGAAGCGCGTCGCATCGCCCGGCTCCCCCTCCCTCGCGCCGGCAGTTGGTGACGCACATCCCAGTGAGAGGGCCCGGGTAGGCAGAGGACGCTCGGCTGATCGCTGAAGCCAAGGTAAGCACCGAGCAAGCTGACTAAGGCTGGCCGGCATTCCTCAGGGGCGAGCGGGAGCTCCCATGAAAATCTGGAACAGGTCAGGGCTCAGACACCAACCAGGGCTTGGGCTCGCCCGGAAGCAACTGCTTGTGCCAGCGCGGCGTGATCAGCTTCGGTTTGGTCGGCGTAGCGCTCGGCGAATCTAGAGACCGCCTGCTCAAAGGCGTCCGATTTACCTAGATAAGAGGCAATGGCGATCCGCTCGCCGGTGCGAGCATGAGCCCTTGCCAGTGTCCAGCCGCACATGCGGCCATAGGTTGTCATGGCCTCCGGGGTCATGCTTGTGACCTCGACCGCGTATTTCCAGTCGCGCAGCTGGCGTAGGTAGAAGTCTTTGGAGCCACCAATGGGGGGCCTGGCCCGCACCCACCCCAGCAGGATGTCCCCCACGGCTTGCATGAGCCGCTGGCCGACGACAACACGCTCCCCCTGGTTGTCGTACTCGCTTTCGCCCGCGTAATCGGCCAACACCGACCGCTGCGCCTCCTTGGCTTGGAGGAGCAGCGGGGCGAGCCCGTCGTCGGGTTCCATCAGGAGGACCCATGTCTCGGTGCCGACACTGCCCACGCCGACCACTTTCCTGGCTAGTCGGCTGAGTTTGAACCGCTCCGCCAGCCGGCGCCGGTCGGCCGGCAGCGTCTGGGTGTACTCGAGGGCCAGAGCAGCGATGAAACGGTATATTTCATCGACGTCGATGTCCCCGGCGAGCTCCTCGATCGGGACGATCAGCGGAGGGTCACTGACTATCCGACGCTGCCCGTCGACGACTTTCGCCAGTTTCGCCACCGCCTGGGTACTGTCGCGGGCGCGGGCCTTTGCCAAGTGCGCCTCCGTTTGACGCACAGCCTTCCTAGGCATTTCCGACCTCAGCTCGGCCAGGACGGCCTCGACGTCGAAGCGCGAGTACCACACGTCAAGGATCGGCATACATGCGAACTCGCGCATCGCGGTCCGATAAGCAGCACCGGTGGCACGCGTCACCGTTCGGCGCACCTTTGCAGGGAAACCATTTTCCCGGCCAGCAATGGCGAAACTGGCTACCAAGCGTTTGACATCCCACTCGAACGGACCGGGCAGCGTCTCGTCGAAGTCGTTCAAGTCGAAGACTACCCGCCGCTCGGGCGAGCCGAAGACACCGAAGTTAGATAGGTGAGCGTCGCCGCACAACTGCGCCCGGAGCCCGGACGAAGGTGTGCCGGCCAAATCGGCCGCCATCGGTAGGGCCGCGCCCCGATAGTACGTGAACGGCGACACGAGCATTCGGCCATGGCGGACCGGCACTAAGTCGGGTACCCGCGACCCAGCCTGGCCAAGAAGAAGCCCGATCGGGTCCCTCGACGCAGACCGGGAGAACTCGCCATGGGACTCCAGCGGTGCCCGCAAACGGGCCGCCTTGCCGGCAGCAACGCGAGCCTCACCGGGAGCGAGCGCGAAAGCGGACTTCATCGCCAGGGGAACTCCGTGCCCTCATACCAACAGCGGGGTGCCGAGTCAGGTCGTGGTGCCGTGCCTTGGCTCCGCCGGACCTTGGGTTCACTAGCAAGGAAAGGGGCCTTCGGTCGAGAGATCATTGCCAGATCACCTGACCGGCTGGGCGCAGCCCGCCACCGTGAGCTCGCCGGTCGCGATCGCACTGCCCGTACTCGTAAAGGTGGTCCAGGCTTGCGGAGTACTCACGCTCGTGCTCCTTTCGGTTCGCGCATTGTTGTCATCCTTTCTGATCTGTTGCGACCGACAGTCGGTTCATGACCTCTCTCACGCCGGGTGCGGCTGATGCGGCCTTTTCGGCAACTTGACGCGCCCGCCACGACTTGATTGTGCCGTCCAGGAACACCGTGTGACCCTCGTTCGTCACCTGGAGCGGGGACCCGTCGAGGAGAGCCTGGCGACGAAGGGCCTTGTGGATCCGGTGGAGCACGTCGCTTGGCACCGGGTCGTTGGTCACGGCGACGTTGCTGGTGACGCCAAGGATGCCATCGACTCTCCGCACCGCCCGTTCGGCGGCTGTTCGCTGGTACAGCCGGCGGACCTCGCCCCAGAGCGTGGCCCGACCCGCCGTCACGGCGACCTTCACCGCTCCGTCGGGGACGAGCCCCTCGGCGCGGAGGGTACGCCGGCAGGCTTCCGCAAGCTCGTCGTCCGCCACCGGTTCGGCAGCTGCGCCGACGAGCAACTCGTCGTCGACGTCCCTGACCCCGCCCTTGGCCCAGGTGTCGTCCATTGCGACCGTCTTTTGCTCATAACTGGGCACCCAGCCGCTCAGCGTGACCCGCCCGTTTTGGGCTCTTACGACAACGCGCCTATCGTCCAGGTGAGGGTCCCAAAGGAGTTCTTCTCGGACTGCAGCCTCGAGAAGCTTGTCTGGCTTGTGCATTTTCGGTCCTTTCCGTTGTTTGGCCGTCGAAAGTGCCGCGCTTCCTGGGGCGACCACGAGGGCCCGCGTCTCGTCGGGCTCGTTGTGGCCGGTGCCACTGTGCTGTGCCCACGGATCCGGCGGGTGCGAGTTCGCAGCGTCATCGGCTGTCACCAAGTGCCGCCGGGCCGTGAGGACATGGCCACGAGGCGGGCCGCTTCGTGGCCCGGGAGACCGAGGAGTCGCAGCAGCGCCTCGTCGAGGCGGTCGACGGTGGTCTCGCCTATGCGTCCCGGGTGGCGCTGGTGCACCCCCAAGAGCCCGAGGAGGCCTCCTGCCACGGCGCTCAGGGCGATGTCGGCATCGGGGAAAGTGAAACGGCTGGCCACCTGGCCGGCCCGTATGTCCCGCAGAGCGCGCGGCGCGAGGCCGCTTGGGGTGTCCAGGGCGCCCAGGCCGGCGCCGGTTAGGAACCGGGCGATGTCAGGGTGGCTCCAGCCGAGCCGCCCTGAGAGCCGCAGGCCCACGGCCAAGCGCTCCGCGGGGTCGGCGATGCCTGCGCTGGCGTGGTCGGCCATCTGCCCCCAGCGCTCCAGCACCTGCTCCGACGCCGCCTGGAACAACTGTCCTTTGCTCTCGAAATGGTTGTAGAACGACCCGAAGCCGATGTCGGCCTCTTCGGTGATCTCCTGGATGCTCGCCCGCTCCCCGCGCCCCTCGGCGATGAGCCGTACCGCTGCGTCGATGAGGGCCTGGTGGGTGCGGGCCTTGCGCCGGTCCAGCCGCGACGCTCTCGGCGCGCCAGCTGCCATCGCTGCCTCTGCCATCACTTGCTCCTCCTTTGCCCACTGCCGGGCAAACCCCGGGCCGCACCCGTCGACTTGGCAGGGGGCCGTTATTAGGATAATACATCAATACTGATGATCTATGACAGAAAAACTGCCAAGCTCGGGAACGGGCCCTGGTCTGCCATGTCCGTTGGTCCCCGCAGTCACGGTTACTTCGCTGAAGATGTCGCCACTTGGGTGCCGGCGACCGCGGCTGGAGCCGTCTGGCGAGCGACACCTGCGGCGGCGTAAGCCTTGTCTTCGTCCAGGGTTTCCTGCTCTAAGAGGGTGCGTGCCAGCCGGTCCAGCCGGTCCCGGCTGTCGCGGAGGGTCGCCACCGCCTGTGCGTAACATTCCTCAACGATCCGGCGGGCCTCCGCATCGACCAGCTCTTTGGTGGCGGGCGCCACGCCGTCCATGCCCAAGAAGGTTTCCTGGCCTGGCGGGGGGAGCACTGAAACGGGCCCGATGGCCGGTGACATACCCCAGCGGCCCACCATCTGCCGGGCGATCTGGCTGGCGTGCTCCAGGTCGCTTTCGGCACCTGTCGTCACGTCGCCGTAGACGACCTCTTCTGCCGCCCGCCCGCCTAGTGCACCGGCGATGCGGCCCCGCAGGTACTGGGCAGAGTAGCTGTACCGGTCGGCCTGGGGGGCCTGGAAGGTGACCCCCAGGGCCTGGCCCCTCGGGATGATGGAGATCTTGCGGACCGGGTCGGCGCCGGGGGTCAGCATCCCGACCAGGGCGTGACCGGACTCGTGGAAGGCGGTGCGCTCCCGCTCCTCCGGGGAGAGCACGATCCCCCGGACCGTGCCGAGGAAGATCTTCTCCAACGAGCCGGTGAAGTCGGCCATAGTGACCTGGGTATGGCCTTGGCGGGCTGCCGCCAGAGCGGCCTCGTTCACCAAGTTCTTCAGGTCGGCGCCGACCATGCCGGCGGTCGAGGCGGCCAGGGCGTCCAGGTCGACGCTGGGCGCCAGGGGGACGCCCCGGCTGTGGACGGCCAGTATCTGGCGCCGCCCGGGCTGGTCTGGCGGGGAGACGGCCACGCGCCGGTCGAAGCGGCCCGGGCGCAGCAAGGCCGAGTCGAGGATCTCGGGCCGGTTGGTCGCGGCCAGGACCACGACGCCTTCACTGCCGGTGAAACCGTCCATTTCGGTGAGGATTTGGTTGAGGGTCTGTTCGCGCTCGTCGTAGCCGCCGGTCGACGAGGCGCCGCCCCGGGCCCGGCCGATGGCGTCCAGCTCGTCGATGAAGATGATGGACGGAGCGACCTGCTTGGCCTGGTTGAACAGGTCACGCACCCGGCTCGCCCCTACCCCGACGATCATCTCGATGAACTCCGAAGCCGAGATGGAGAAGAACGGCACGTCCGCCTCGCCGGCGACGGCTCTGGCCAAGAGCGTCTTGCCCGTGCCCGGCGGGCCGGACAGCAGCACGCCGTGGGGGATCTGCGCCCCGAGCTGGCGGTAGCGGCCCGGATCCTGCAGGAAGTCAACGATTTCGGTCACCTCGGCCTTAACGTCCTCGATGCCCGCGACGTCGGCGAACGTGGTCCGGTTGGCGGCCAAGGGGTCGTAGCGGTGGGCCCGGGACTGGCCGAAGCCGCCCATGGCCCCGAGCCCGCCCAGCCGGCCGCTGCGCCCCAACCCCGCGAACAGCCCGCCGAGCAACAAGGCCGGGCCGAACCAGAGCAGAAGGTCCTCCCACAATGGGGTGCCCTGGCTCGGCGGCTCGGCGTTCACGGTGACGCCGGTTGCCTGTAGCCGCTGGAAGAGGTGGTCATCGGCGAAGGAGGGGCGCTGCGTCGTGAACTGCAGCACGGGCTCGGCGCCCGTCGCCCCGGGCGGGTAGGTCACCTGGTGCCTGAAGGCCCCCTGGATGGTGTCGCCGGTCGAGGTGACTGAGCCGACGTTGTGCGAGCTCACTTGGGTGACGAAGAACGTGTAGGACACCGTGGTGCGCGTTGCCGGGCCGAACAGAAGCGCTGACAGGGCCCAGTTGACGAGCAGTAGCGCGGCCAGTACCAACCAGAAACGGGACCAGTCCGTGCGCCCACCCCCCTTATCCTGCTCCTTGCCCGGCACGCCCTCGACCCGCCAGGGCGGCGGCGTCACCTGGTCGCCACGCTGGCGCCAGGGCGCTCTCGCTGGCTGGGAGCTTGACGGGCCGCTGGCCCCCGTCTCGGCCCGGGCTTCGGGCGGCGCCTGGTCGGCGGATGTTCGTTGGTGGGCAGGGTTCGCGCCTTCTCTCGGCGAGGCGTCAGCCGTTGTGGTGCGTTCCATCAGGGTCGGCTCCTTGTCGTGGTACCGTTACTGTGATAGTAACTCATTAGTGTAATACTCTATCAGTTCTGATGGTCCGATGTCAACACCCACCTGGAGCGTGCGGGTTGGTTGCGGCCAGCGTCGTTCGGCCGGGACCATGGACCATCGGGAACGGGCTGGGGCGCCCAGCTGCCCCGCGTCGGGGAGCCTCCCGAGGGCGCCCGGCAGCAGCACCTCAGGACTCCCAGAGAGACCGTGACGCCCCCGAGGGGTACAACTCGACGATCGCCGGCGAAAAATGGCTCCGAGCGGGAAGCCAGACGTGGAGGTCATTGCCGGCCCCGCGGATCTGGCATTCAACGTCGGGAACCGGCAGGGGCCAGAACGGCGTTAGCCTGTTGTGGCGTTAGGGCGAATGGCAGCCAAAATCGTCCGACGGTCCCGAGCGGTCGCCCTATTGGCTGCGACCCTGGCTCTCCTCCCCGGGAGCGGTGCCGCCGCCGAGCCATCGGCCGGTTTCGTGCCCGGCGAGCTGGTGAGCATCCCCGGGGCCTCCGATGTCCTCGTCCTGGGCACCGTCCCGTGTGGCACCCGGTCCTGCGTGCAGTTGTGGCGGGTCGGTAGCGGCGGCGACGACCTGACACGCCTCGGCACCCCTCCGGGCGCCCGCGGCTTCGGTGCCGGGCAGGTCGAGGGGACGCACCTGGTATTTGCCAATGTCGACGACGGTTATTCCCTGGCTACCGTGGGCGATGGCGCGTACTCGTCGTACACGACCGACGGTGGCCATGCCTGGCACCCCCTCGGTACGAGCCTAAGCAGCACGCTGGTACCGGTCGTGGCGTCGGGCGATGTCTTCTACGGCCTGCTCGGGAGCTGCACGACGTTGGAGAACTGCCGGTACCGCCTGGGCCGCTCCGCGGTGACGTCGCCTAATTGGTCGAGCGTGCCCATCCCCGGCGCCATCGGCTTGGGCCAACATCGACCTGGCTGCCAGCGGGTCAGAGGTCTGGCTCACGTTCGCGCCACATTTCCTGCCCCAGCTGGTCAGGTCACACGATGGCCGGCCACCTTTCGCCGAACGGCCGGCGCCGCAGTTGCTGGGTGTTGTCGCGTGCTCCTTGGATCCCGAAGGTGCGGACGTTGTATGGGCCGAATGCCCGACCGGCATGATGGTCTCGTGGTTGCGTAGCACTGACGGCGGTGCCCACTTCAGCCATTGGTGGGAGACCAGTGGCACCGGGGGCAACGCCTTCGAGCCATTGAGCGCCACCGTCGCCTACCGCTACACCGGCATCGGGCCCGGCCCTGCCTACCTGCTCCAACGGACCACCGACGGAGGCGCAAGCTTCATCACGGTCGGCCGGCTTTTCCCCAACGAGGGCAGTACGCCGCAGTTCGCCTTCAGCGATGAGGACCATGGTTACGTGCTCGGCCCGAGCGAACTCGGCAAGACAGGCTTCGAAGTCCTGTACACGAGCGACGGCGGCCGGCAGTGGCGACCTATTTTCAAGGGCTGAGCGGGAACGGTCGGCGCTGCGGTTCCGGCCCACGGTTAGGCGGTGATGGACCGCAGCACCGCCCCGGCTGTGCTCGCCGTCCCGAGCCCAATCGTCACTCGGACCGGCGTCGTGCGACCGGGCAGTTCGACCTCGAGGACGAGCGAGCTGAAGGGGTAGGCCCCGTCGACGTACATCTGTAGGCCATTGACCACTAAACGGCGCCCGTCCGCCGGGACCGTGTTGGGTGCTGCCATGTTGCCCTCGTCGATCTGGACGCCGTTTGTCCCGTCGCGAGCCGGGATGGGGTAGGGACAGGGCAGCCTGGCCACATTGGTATCGGTGTCGAGCGTGACCGACGGGCCCGAGAACGCGATGTCCGGGGGGTCGCAGGCGAAGGCGTACGCGGTCCGGGACACGGGCCAGCTCGGGGGTACGGCGAAATCCAAGCCGGCGAAGCTCATCGAGCGCCACGTTCCCGGTCCTGTGCCGGTAGCCCGCTCCCGCAGGACGACATCCCGTACAGACGGCGCCAAGGAGCCTATGACCTGCGGGCCCTGTGGCCCGGACGCCATGATCTCGACGCCGAGCGAAGGGACGGAGTAGACGGTCCCGGAGATCTGCCCGTGCAGGACGCTTTTGTACACGCGGATGCCATTGATGGTCGTCGCAGGACGGCCGGTCACGGCCACTCCCCCGTGTGAGGGGAGTGGCCCAAACCGCACAACGTTGGGAGGTGACGGTTGCCCGTGCGCCGCGGTCGTCTGAGGGCCGCACCAGCTGGAGGCACCGAACGAGCCCAGGAGCACCACACCCCCCGTCCCCGTCGGGCCGCAGACGTCGGAGCCCGGGTAGACCACAGGCCACGACGGGGGCGTGTCGACCTCGGCGTCGCCGTAAGCCAGGGGTTCCGACACGTGCGCCGCCACCCGCGGGCCGCCCGCCGGGGAGGACGGTTCTGACGGGGCGGTCCCGCTGGCCATTGCCGGCTCGTTGGCCGCGAGCACGAAAAGCACGAGGACGGAGCCGGCCCCGAGCATCGCTCTCGACCGCCGGGCCCGGTACCGTTGTACGTCCTGGGAGCGCCGCACTAGGCCGCCGGCGGACCGGCTACGAGCTCGTACACAGCGGTGACGTTGGCAGTGACCTGCTCCTGTCCCGGCTCGACGGGCGTACTAGGGGCGGTTGCCTTCCCCGGCGCCCCGGAGGCGAAGGTCACGGGCGGGGGCTCGGACGAGTTGTCCACCAGCGAGCAGAGGTGCCCCAGAGACATGCCGGCGGCGGACGCCATCACCTGGGCCTGGCCCAAAGCCTGGCGTACCGCCGCCGCCCGGGCTTGACCGAGCAGAGCCGTATCGTCCTTGACGGAAAAGGCGATGTTGTTGACGACAATGGCATTGCCCGCGGCACGGGCGGCGTCGTCGATGATCTTGCCCGCTTCGGCCAGGTCGTAGAGCGTGACGGTGACCGTGTTCATCACCTGGTAGCTGGTTATGAGCTGCTTGGGCCCCGTGTAGACCGGTTGGACGGACAAGCCAGAGGTCTGTAGATCCTGCTCACTGACCCCGTCCGCCTCCAGTTTGGAGATCAAGGCGTTGGCCCTAGCTGAATTGTTGCCAAGGGCGGCCGCCGCCGTGGACGCCTGCGTCTGCACCCCGAGCGAAATAATGAGCTGATCGGGCTGACCCTCGGCGCTGCCATAACCCTGCACCGTAACGGTGGCGGCGTTGGTCGGGCAGACAATGGCCGGCGAGGTCAGCGTCGCCGGAGTTGGCGCCGCTGATGCCCCCGGCGCCGTCCCGACGACGGACGAACCGAACGCAGCTAACCCGGTCCCAGCCAGTACCAGCGATCCGAGGACCGCGCTGCAGGTCCTTGTGGTCATAGTCGTGCCTCTCCTTGTCGTCGGGGCGCTCGCCCTTGCGGGCCGAAGCCGCTCGGGCCACGGCCTGTGGCCCGATGAGTACGTGCCGCAAGGTTCACAGAATCAATCGCGGGTTCGCCAGGCCAGACAACAGCGCCAGGCCCCGACAAGGGGTGTGCTAGTCGGTGACGGTGACGAGCGTGCCGATGGGGTCCATGCCCCATACCACCTGAGCATTGTCGACGGGCAGCTCCACACAGCCGTTGCTCTGGGGGTACCCGTAGCCGTAGCGCCAGTAGCCGTGGACGGCGTCCCCGCCATTGAAATACGCCACCCAGGGGACCCCGGTCACGTCGTAGTGGTAGCCGTCCGGGTCGGTCCCCACCATGGTGGTGGCGGAAAAGCGGGCGTAAACGGGAAAAGTACCCGTGGCCGTCCACGCCCCCGGGACACCGGTGTTGGCCAGGCTCGTGTACACGTCTTTACCGTTTTGCCAAACGACCAGTTGCTCGGGCAGCGTCTCGCCCACCATTAAGTAGTCGTAGGGGACAGGGTTAGTGGCCCGCTTGGCTACGGCGTGCGTGAGCGCGTTCCACACCTGAGGTTCGACCAAGCCGTCCGTGGTCAAGTTGACGTCGTTCTCGAAGTGCATGATGGCCCCGATGGTGACAATGTTGTCCTGGCCCGTGGACCAAAGTGACGCCAGCGAGGCGGGAACCCCGGGGTAGCGCCAGCTGAAACTCCCGATCTGTGAGACAGAAGGCACGAGGGAAGCCGACGTCGGTTCGCGGGCCAGTGTTGCTGCCGCGGTGGCCGGCGCCCCTGCCGTCAGGACGAACCGCAGTGGCAGGTAATGGAGCTCGGCCAGCAACTGCTGGACACGGAGAACGGGCGGCGGCCCGACGCTGAAACTCCAGTGCCTCCGCTGAGCCAAGGCCGGTGGGATGTTGACGCGCACCTTGGACCAGGGCGTATAGCCGTTGGACGGTATGAAGGTCAGGGCCGCCCCGTCTATGGACCACTTACCCGCCACCGGCGGGACGAAGGTCGGCATGGGTGCTCCGGCGCGGGCTGGGCTTGAGAGCACGATCCTTACACGGGTGCCCGTGGTCACGCCCTGCGCACCGGGTTTCGGCGTCACCGAGATGGTTCTCGGGACGGGAGCGACCGTGGTCGTGGTGGTGCGAGCGGTAGTCGCGGTGGCGGCGCGGGCTGTAGTCGCGGTGGCGGGCGTCGTGGTCATGGCCTCGGGAGGCGGTGCCGGACTATGCGAGCCGAGGGCGAGCAGGTGCTTGTGCCCGCTCGCCGTTTTGGCCGATACGAGCCCACCGGTGGCCACTAGTGCCAAAAGCGCCGTCGCCGCCATAGCGGCGCGGTAATTCCCCCGCTCCTCCCCGCCTGGTGCTCCTTCCGGGATTTCGCATCCTGCAGCGGCGCGCCTCATAGCCCTCCTCCGGCCTCCATTAAAGCTTGCGTCGGGGCCCTAGTTGGTTTCGCCCTTCTCCGGTTCTTCTCCGGTTCTGCTCCGGGCCGCTCCCCGTTGACTAAAGCTCCCTCCGCGCAGGCCCGAGACCTAGGGAAATTGGATCGGGACGAGCCGGAGGCACAGGCAAACCAATGGGCTCTCAAGCAGCGGGGCGCGCCGGCGCCGGCTGGCCGGGATGGCGAGCCGCAGGGGCGGCGTTTGCCCTGCTGGCGGCCATCGCTGCCGTACCGCTCGTAGCGCCCGCGGCCCAGGCTCAGGTTGGTTCCGCCCTGGCTGACCCGCCCGACAATGTCCCCCGCACGCCGGCGATGGAGCAGGCCTGCAGTGGCGGCGCCGGGCCGTGCCAGCAGGCCGTTGTGCACGCAATAGATGTGGCACGCGCCGCTGAGGGTGTGGGGCCGCTCGAACTGCCTTCTTATTACGACACCCTTTCCGTCGCCGAGCAGCTGCTGGTGCTCACCGACTTGGAAAGGGTGGACAGGGGGTTGGCTGGCTTCACCGGTCTGTCCTCGAAGCTCGATGCCTTGTCCAAGGTGGCCGCCAGTTCCAACCAGGACCCTGCGGGCCCAGCCGGGACCACCTGGGGATCCAACTGGGCCGGAGGAGAGGCTTCTGCGTTGCTGGCGGACTATGACTGGATGTACGACGACGGGCCGCGCTCGCCCAATATGGACTGCACCAATGCCGTCGCCAGCGGTTGCTGGGACCACCGGCGCAACATTCTCAGCAACTACGGTCCCCATCCCGCCCTAGGTGCGGCTACCACCACGGTCGACGGCGTCACCTCGATGACCGAGCTGCTGACTTCAGGACCTGCGGGGGCACTTGACTACGCGATGCCCGAGGAGGTGGCGCCTCAACTCGTCTCGCCCTCATCGTTGGTCATTGGTACGACCCCTCTCCAACCCAACAGTGCCACTCTCACCGTCCGGGACGGCAATGGGTCGTTCCAGGCCAGCGCGACGGTCTCGGGCGATGAAGGCCAGTGGTCGGTGACGCCGTTGTGCACCGCGCCGGCCGGGACCACCTGCCAGCTGGTGGTGAATTTCGTTCCGGTACGCAACGGGCCCGCCAACGGCACCGTCACCGTGAACCTGCCCGACGGGAGCGAACAGGTGCCGGTGAACGCCTATGCGGGCCACGGCTACTGGGAGGCCACGACAGAAGGCGGCGTGTTCGCGTTCGCAGGGGGCGGCTTCCGTGGTTCGGCCGCCGGCCTCAAACTGGCGAAACCTGTGACCGGGATGGTTGCCACGCCCGATGGCGGGGGTTACTGGGAAGTTGCCGCGGACGGCGGCGTTTTCTCCTTCGGTGATGCCCACTTCTATGGTTCGGCCGCCGACATGCGCGTGGGGCAACCCTTTGTCGGTATGGCGGCGACGCCCGACGGCGGTGGCTACTGGCTGGTAGCCAGGACCGGCCGCATCTATACCTTCGGCGATGCCGAGCATTACGGGAGCCCCGATGTCCCGCTGACCGACATCGTGGGCATCTCGGCCACCAAGGACGGCCGCGGCTACTGGTTGGTGGCGAGCGACGGGAGCATCTACACCTTCGGCGATGCCCAGTTCTACGGGGTACCACCGGTGCCCTCGGAGGGCGAATTTGTAGGCATGGCGGCGAGCCCGGAGGGGCACGGTTATTGGCTGGTCACCAGGAACGGCACTATCTTTGCCTTCGGCGACGCCAAATACTACGGCTCAGCCTCCAAGCCGGGGCCGGAGGCCACCGTAGGGATGGCCGTCCCGGTTACCGGTACCGGTTACTACATCGTCGATGCCGACGGCGCCGTCACCCCCTTTGGGGGAGCGCCCGCCTGGGGCCGCGCCGCGAACGTGACGCCAAAGAGCCCGGTTGTGGCCATGGCGACGGCCTGACGTTCCGCCCCCGGGGCACCGGACCGGTGCCCTCAGCCCGGGCCCTCAACCTTTGAAGCCGTCAACCTCAAAGACGGTGCTTGGCCAGGTAGCCGCCCAGCGCGTTGGCCAACGAGCCCAGGCGAGGATGTTCGGGCACCAAGGGACGCTTAATCCCGGCGGCGCGCGCCGCGTCGGCGCACACCGGCCCGATGCATGCCACCACTACGTCCCCGTTGTTGAAGGCCTCCAACAAGGGGGCGGTGAGGCCCTGTGCTCCCGCCGCGCCGGCTAGCGCACCGATCTGAGGAGCCGCGGTGAAGGTGACGGCGTCCGCCCCGTGCCGTACGACCGTCGAAATGAGGTCGGAGGCGGCCTGGGCGCCGCTGCCCGTCATCCGGTAAACGGGTAGGTGCGTCACCCGGGCTCCCGCCTGCTGGAGCCGTGCGAGCAACGTGCCGGGCGGTTCCCCGTGGAGCTGGACGACCACCGACGCGCCTTTCAGGTTTTCCTGGCAGAGCCGGGCCACCACCTCTTCGAGGGTTTCGCCCGGGGCCTTGTACCACGCGTCCAATCCGACCTTTCGCAGCTCGCCCAAGGCTTTGGCCCCGCGCGCGGCTATCGTCGAGCGGGTGCTGAGGGCCTGGACGAGGGCCCCTTGCACGCCCCATTGGGCCGCGAGCTGGAGCCACGTGCGCATACCGTAGCCGGTGTTGGCCACGAGGTAGTCCGGCGGCTGGCGGCACAGTTGTTGGGTGAGCGCCTGCAGGGAGGCCGTGTCTTCGGCCTCGGTGCGCAGGAGAGGGAACAGCAAGACCTCCAGGCCCAGGCGTTCGAGCAGTACGGCCTGCTCGTCGCGCCGGCGGTCGGCCGTGACGGCGACCGTCAAACCTTGAAGTCGGTCGGGCCCCGTCATCCTTGGACTACCCTACCGGCGTCGCTGTGGGGCCAAGGGAGCGCCGTGCCGTTGGCCTGCTCATCCGGGCTCGCCGGCCCGGTCGGCGCCGGGGCCGGGGGACCGGGCGAGAAAATGGAAGCGTGCCGCGCTGGCGCCCAGGTTGGCGGCGGTAATAATTGCGAGGTCCACGCCCAGGCCGGAGGCGCCCGCGGCGCTGGTGGCCGCCAGTGCGGCAAGTGTGGCCGCCAGAGGCAGGAGGGACAGCGTCAGGCCCCTCACGTAGTAATCCCGCCGCCCGGCGGGGCTTCGGTCGGTAAAGGTGAACCGGCGGTTTGCGGCCAGGTTCCCCAGGGCGCAAAGCGCCAGGGCCAGGACGTCAGCTCCAACTGCGCCGACCGGGCCGTAAAGCAGGGCGAAGAGGACGGCAAAGGTCACCGTACTGACGGCGCCGACCCCGGCAAAGTGAAGAACCTGACCGGACCGGCCCGGCTTCAGCCGTGAGGTAGGTGCGCTCCCGGGCGAGCTGGCCGAGCCTATGGTCCCCCCGCCCCGAGCCAGGCTGAGCATCATCCGGCCCACGCCCTTCAGGTCGTCTTTGGCCGTCCGGACGACGTCGACGGTGGAACCGGGGTCGTCCACCCAGTCGACGGCCACTTCGTGGACGCGCATACCGTTGCGCTCCGCCAGCACCAGCAGCTCGGTGTCGAAGAACCAGCCGTTGTCTTCGACCAGGGGTACGAGCTGGCGGGCAACCTCCGCCCGCAGGGCCTTGAAGCCGCATTGTGCATCGGAAAAAGAGCTCCGCAATGTGGCTCTGAGCACGAGGTTGTAGAGACGTGAGATCAGCTCACGCCGGGGGCCACGCACCACTGTGGCCCCTTCGGCCAACCTCGAACCAATGGCGACATCGCTGTGCCCCGTGACCAGCGGGGCGACCAGAGGTAATAAGGCGGCCAGGTCGGTGGACAGGTCTACGTCCATGTACGCCACGACCCCGGCGTTGCTTTGCAGCCAAGCCGCCCGCAGGGCTCGTCCCCGGCCCTTCTCCGAGAGGTGCATGGCGCGCACCCCGTCCAGCTGCTTGGCCACTAATCCACACCGTCCGGGGCGTGGGCTACAGCCTGAGGCTGCCGCCCGGCCGGTGAACCGCCCCCGTTGGACGGGTCGGCGGTGAGACCGGCTTGGTCGAGCCTGGCCCCGCGCGGGGCCAGGGGGAGACGGATACTGAACCGCGCTCCACCCCCGGGGGCGTTGGCCGCGGCGACGCTGCCCGAGTGCTCGGCGGCCACGGCGGCCACGATGGCCAGTCCCAGGCCCGCGCCCGTGCCGGCCCGCGACCGGTCCCTTTGCCAGAACCGGTCAAAGGCGTGGACCAGTGCCTCGTCGTCGAGCCCCGGCCCGTGGTCTCGCACCTCGACCAGCGCGTGCCCTTCCCGGAGCCCGACCGTGACTTCGAGGGCGGTGCCGGCGGGAGTATGGCGCAAGGCATTGGTGACCAGGTTGGCCAGGGCTTGGCGTAGGTGTGCGGCGTCGCCCAGGACGACGACAGGCTGAGGAGCGGCCAAAGTCACGGGCCGCTGCGGGTCGGCGGCTATGGCGTCGCTACAGGCATCGGCGGCCAGCACGGACAAGTCGACCGGCGCCCTCTCGCTGCGGCGGACCTGGTCGAGCCGGGCCAGCAGCAAGAGGTCCTCGACCAGCCCCTTCATCCGGGCCGACTCTTCCTCGATCCGCCTCATGATCGTGGCCGTGCTCATCCGGGGGTCGTCGGTGCCGAGGCGGAAGAGCTCGGCGAAGCCCTGGATCGAGGTGAGCGGCGTGCGCAGCTCGTGAGACGCGTCGGCCAGGAACTGGCGGAGGCGCTCCTCGGTGGCGTCTCTTTGTGTGAATGCCCGCTGGATCTGGTCGAGCATGGTGTTGAACGCCGCCGCCAGCTGGTCGACCTCCGTGCCCTGTGCACCGACCTGGACGCGCTGGGCCAGGTCACCGCCGGCGATCCCCTTGGCCGTGTCGGCCATGTGCTCGAGAGGTGAGAGGCCCCGGCGCAGGACCAGTCCGGCCCCGGCGGAAAGGACCAGCAGGAGCCCGACCGCCCCCAACAACTCGATCAGCACCAGCCGGTTGAGCGAACCGGTCACATCGCTGGTCGGCAGTGCGACGACGACCCGGTCCCCGTTGCTCAGGCGAGGACCTACATAAGCCAGCCAGCCGGTCGCCCCGTTCTCCGAGCCCAAGCGGAGCGTCCTGGCTCGGCCATCGGCCAGCAGCCCGGCCGTCAAATCCGGCGGTGAGACACGGACCGGCAGGCGGATGCTGCTGAGGACGCTGTCCGATTTGCTGAGGAGCTCTCCATAGGTCCCCGGCGGAACGAGTACCGCCTGCCCTCCCGGGCCGCCCTCCTGGCTCGGGGTAGGCCCACCCCGGTAGCCGCCGCCGGGCGGCGGTTGCGGCTCGCCGAACCGCCCTCTCCCGCTGCTTGTGGCCCCGGGACGAGTACTGCCTGTGCGCCCGGTCGGAAGGGGCAGCGAGACGTCGGCCGCCTGAGCCAGCTCCTGGGTAACGAGCGGAACGGAGCTTTGCAGGTCGGAATTGAGCTGGCGATATTGCGAGCGGGAGTAAAGCTCGTACGTCGTGATGCCGAAGATCGCCAAGCCCACCACCATCAGCGCCACCAGCCCGGCGACGAGGCGGAAGCGGAGGGTCATCGGGCCTCCGCCCACCGTTTTGTGACGTTTATGCGATTTTTTTGCGGTAAACATCCCAAAACGATTTGGGTCGTCCTCGTTCCTCCATGCGGGCACGCCACGGGGGTAACGCTATGCCTGATCATGGCCCGCGGGGCGACCGCCGTGCGTGTTGTCACTTCGTTGTCGGCGCCGTCAGGTTGTAGACCTTCTCGCCGCCTATGGTCTCGGCGGAGAAGTGGGACTCGACCCAGGCCGTTATGGAGCTGGACGAGTTCCCGCCCCCGAACCCAGCTCCAGGGCCGCCCGCGTTCACGCCGCCCGATATGTAGTAGTGGATGTCGCCCGCTTCGACGTAACGCTCGAACGCGGACAGGCTGAGGTTGCCGCCCTCATTGTTGAACCCGCCGATCGCCATGACCGGCTCGCCGCCCGTCGCCAGTTCCAACGTGGCCGCGCTCTGCGAGCCCTCCGTGGCCGCCACCCAGCGGTAATGACCGGCGCCCTCCTCCAGCGCCTTGACCAGCGCGGTCGTGACCCCGGAACCCCCTGGCCCGCCGGCGCTCCCGGGCACCCCGTGGCCGGCGGGAGCCGCTCCTGACCCTTCCCGAGCCCGGGAGCTGCCCAGGGGCGACGATGGGGGAGCGCTCCGGGAGCTGGTGCCCGTACCGCCTGCGCCGGTGTTACCAGGCCCGCCCTGCACGCCGGCCTCGCCCTGCACGCCGGCCCCGCCCTGCACGCCGGCCCCGGCGCCGTCACCGAAGCCGCCCCCGAAGCCCGGTCGGCCCGTCAGCGCGCCCGTCTTCGACGCGGTCGGCCCGGCACTGGGTAGGGAGCCGGTGTGAGCGGTACCGATGGTTTGCAGGCTGAAGGCCAACGGGCCCGCTAGGCACGCCACGGCTCCGGCGGCCAGGGCCGTCATGGTGGCCGCCCGTTGCCAGGCCCGCCTGCGCCAGCCGGTCGACGCCACCATGAGGCCTATCACGGCGAGGGCGGCGGCGCCGATAATGGCCGGGCGCAACCAGGGGCCCCAGGTCGGAGAGCGGTCCAAAAGGACCACCGCCCAGGCGGCAGTGAGGACAGTGAGGGTGCCGGCAGCACCACGGGCCCAGAAGGCGTGGCGTTGCTCCCACAACTGCGCCACCCCGATACCGACGAGTGCCGCGATCGGCGGGGCCAGGGCCACGGTGTAGTAGGTGTGGACCACTCCCCGGCTGAGGCTGAACACCGCTCCCGCCACCACGAGCCAGCCTCCCCAGGCCACCAGAGCCGCCCGGGTGCGGTCGGTCCGGGGTGCCTTCAAGGTGAGCAGGAGGCCGCCGAAAAGGACGATCATCGAGGCCGGGAGCAGCCACGAGGCTTGGCCTCCCATCAGTGAGTTGAACAAACGGAAGGCTCCGGTGGCGCCCGAGAAGTTGGCCCCCCCGCCACCACCACCCGGTCCGCCGCCGTTGCCGACCAGGCGGCCCAAACCGTTGTACTCGAGGATCAGGTTCAAGATGCTGTTCGTGGGGGAGCCGTCGATCATGGGCCGGGAGCTGGCCGGCCATAGGGCGACGGTGAGCACCCACCAACCGGCGCTGACCACTATGGCCGCGCCGGCGCCAAGAAGCTGGAGCACACGTCGTAACGGCGACGTGGGGGCGGCGAGCAGGTACGCGCCGCCAAAGGCCGGGACAACCAGTAACGCCTCGCCCATCTTGGCGAGAAAACCGAAGCCGATCGTCACCCCGAGGGCGACCAGCCAACGGGTACCGGCCCGCTCCAGCGCCCGGGTCAGGCAGTACGCCCCCGTCGTCAGCAGCAGGACGAGCAGGGCATCGGGGTTGTTGAACCGGAACATCAGCGCGGCCACAGGCGTGGTGGCCATCACCGCCCCGGCGACGAGCGCGGCCCCGGGGCCGAACCAGCGCCTCAGCGCGCTGTAAACGAGAGCGACCGTCGCCACCCCCATCAGCACCTCGGGCAGGAGCATGCTCAACGAGCTGAAGCCGAAGAGGCGCCCGGACAGCTCCATTACCCAGACAGAGGCGGGGGGCTTGTCGACCGTTATGAAATTGGACGCGTCCAGGGAGCCGAAGAAGAAGGCCTTCCAGCTCTTCGTGCCGGCTTGTGCGGCCGCGGCGTAAAAGGAGTTGGCATAACCCGAAGCTGTCAGGTCCCACAGGTAGGCGCCCGCGGTGGTAAGGAGCAGGACGGCCAGGGCGATCAGCTGGCCGGCACTTCGCTTGGGCCGGTCAACGGGGCTGTGGTCGAGCTGCAGGGAGAAAGGACGGCGATGCGACCGGGCACGCTCGGGCCCTGGCCGCCCTCCCGGCGCTGGTGGCGGGCCGTCAGGCCGGGCGGGGGTAGGTCTTGGCGTGATGGCGAGGGTCATGGCCCTACTCTCGGGCCCGACCCTCCATGCCGATTGGCAGAAGACCGAGTTTTTGCTGGGAAAGCTGGTGAGGCTGGTAAGGGCTACTGGCCGGGCCTACTGGCCGAGGATCCAGCCAGTCTGGCCGGCCAGTGCACGGGCCTCTTCGGGCCCCCACGAGCCGCGGGGATAGATGATCGGCTCTGGCTTGCGCTTGAGCAGGGCGCCCGCTACCTCCCAGACGTGGTGCAGCCCGTCGGGCCGGGTGAAAAGAGAGCGGTCCCCGAGCAACACGTCGTGGATGAGCCGGGCGTATGCCGGCATGGCAGACGAGCTAAACGCGGTACCGAGAGGCAGGGTGGCGGAGCCGACGGCCGGCTCAGTAGTCGGTCCAGGCTTCTTGGTGACCAGTGACAGTGCGATCTCACCGTCCCCCGACAGCTCGAAGCTCAGCGTGTTGCAGTCGCAGGGCAGGTCCGGCAGGGTCTCGGCCGGTTTTCTGAAACGGATGCTGACCCGCTGGTGGCTCTCGGCCAGGCACTTGCCCGTCCGCAACAGGAACGGCACTCCGTCCCAGCGGTCGTTGTCCACCCAGAGGCGAGCGGCAACGTAGGTCTCGGTGCGCGAGTCGGCGGGCACCCCCTTGATGCGGCGGTAGCCCCGGTACTGGCCGACGACCACTTCCTTGCGGGCCAGCGGCCGGAAGCAGCCGATGACCTCCTCACGCGCCGCGGCGATGTGCTCGGCGCCGAGGGACTTCGGGGTCTTCATGGCCACCTCGGCCGCCAGTTGGAACAGGTGGGTCACCAGCATGTCGAGGATGGCGCCGGTCGAGTCGTAGAAGCTGGCCCGCATCCCTACGTCGAGGGTCTCGGGGACGTCGATCTGCACGCTGTCGATGTGGTGGCGGTCCCAGGTGCCGGAGAACAGCCGTTGCCGAAGCGGGCCATGTGGATGGACTGGGTGGCTTCCTTCCGGTGCCCCCGAGGTCTTGCTCTGCCTCCTCGAGCACCTCGAGAAGGCGGCCCGGGTTGGACGCGTCGAACCCGCCGCCGGCGAAGCGCAGGCGCGACCGGAACTCCTTCCATGGTCCCTCCGACGGTTTCGGACCGAACTCCTCCAGGCTTTGGCGGGCCCGCTCCTGGAAGTTCTCGTGGGAGGCGTCGCCGCGGCCGTTGCCCACCAGGCGCCAGTCCTCGGGGAGAAGCCCGGCTTGGGCG
>JBEKNX010000020.1:0-24485 GCA_049522375.1 Acidimicrobiales bacterium
TGACCTGAGCTCTTTGGAGGCAGTTATGACGTAGTTGACTTTCTGCAGTATGCTAAGTTTTGTTGCCCAGTGCCAAGAAGAGATAGACCTCAATCGTGGTGCTATCTTAGTAGTGCGCTTCCAGTCCTCTCGCTGCGGGAACAGTTCTCTTGGATCGTGCACCGATACAAGGCACTTACTCAAGTTGGCCTTCTCAATAAAGACCGAACAATAGTGATCGATAAATAAGTCGAGGTACCCGAACCAAACTAGGTCAAATCGTCCGAAATCACTGTGTTTGAACTGTTCGAACTCCATGAGCGTCACCTGGAGATCCGAGATGCCGTTCAACCATAACTTACCGACGTTATGAACGGCCCAATCCTCGAGATCGTACAAATACAATATGCTCGCCTTGTTCATATCCTCATCGACGCCTCAGCGCACATTTTGCCGTGCTCCTCGCTGACCGGAGCGGTCTCAGTGGCACCCGCGCTCACGGCCTGCCTGAGCATGATGTCGGGATCGTCGACAACGAGAAGCGTCCGGCTTGTGCTGCCCCCGATGGTTCGGGGACTGTAGCGCCGCATGGCCGGGCCGGAGGCAGCCACCCAGAACTCGGCGTCCCCGACCGCCAGCTGCGCCACGGTATTCACAGGAAGTGCACGACGACGCCCACGATCACGGCTAGGAAGGGGAGCGGGCCGGCGTACTCACCGACGATCCGTACTTCAGCCGGCCGTACTTCAGCCGGCTCCTGCCGGGTGGCGTCGAGGGCGACAGTCCGGCCGCCAAACGACCCTCGGACCACGGCCTTGGTCAAGTCGTCCGAGAGGGCAGAGAAGAGCTCGAAGGCCTCTTCGCCCA
The DNA here is from genome assembly GCA_049522375.1 of Acidimicrobiales bacterium. Taxonomy (GTDB): domain Bacteria; phylum Actinomycetota; class Acidimicrobiia; order Acidimicrobiales; family Palsa-688; genus Fen-671. The sequence continues at coordinate 847 of JBEKNX010000020.1, forward strand.
GAGTGCCTTCCGCCACAACGGCACTTGTCGAGCCGAGGCCACCGTCGGCCGCGCTCACCGTGGCCCGAAGGCTGTTCCCGCACAACTCCCCATCGATGTCGGTCTGGTCGGCCAAGTACCGAAGGCCGAGGTGGAAGTAGCCCCTCAACTTGACCGGGTCATCCCCAAAACGACCGGTGATGATCCCCAGTGACCAACCCCCAGGCGTTCGGAGCTTGTCGCCCACGCGCCAGTTGGCTCCGACGGCCGTTTGGCCCCACGTGCCTTTCAGCCGGCCCCGAGGGGAACCCACTCGGCCGACCAGGCGCACGTCTGTCCCGGCCACTGTCCCCTCGATCACCTCGTTACCGCGATAGAAGAGCTCCACCCGGGCCCCTGCGGGGACGTCCTCTAGGGGGACGGGGGCCAGGAGGTCGTCCGGGAACCGGCGTGGTTGCTGGGGGGCACCGCTGGGTGTGGGACGGAGATAGACGGTCGTGGAGAGCGGCCCCCTTGGCACCGTGCCTTCCTCGAGCACCCGCTGACGCAGTCGGCCCAGGTCGGCACCGAGGCTGATCAGCACCTGGGCGGCCACGCCGTCGCCCTCTCGCACCAGGCCCAGCAGGATGTGCTCGGTGCCGATGTAGCGGTGGCCCAACTGCAGAGCCTCACGGAGCGAGAGCTCCAGCACCCTCTTGGCCCGCGGTGTAAAAGCCGGGGAGCCGGTCAACGACGTCCCCGCTGGCCCGATCGTTTCTTCCACCTTCGCCCGCACCACGTCGAGGCTGATGTCGACAGACGCCAAGGCCTTAGCCGCGACACCGTCGCCTTCCCGGATAAGGCCCAGCAAGAGGTGCTCGGTCCCGATAAAGTTGTGGTTCAACAGGCGCGCTTCCTCCTGGGCACAGACGAGGGCCCGTCGGGCCCGGTCAGTGAAGCGCTCGAACATCCCAACTCCACGATCGCACACCAGCGGGCGATCGGTAGACCGCTTTTGCCGCCGTCCGTCCGGATCTCGGGCCTGGCGCCAGGCCGGCGCGTGCCCCTGCTACCGCCACGTTGCCCAGCTAGGCGACCCGAAGTGCATAGGTGCGGCAGATAAAATGACCCGCGGCCCAAGTGGGCTCCAGCGAACACAGGTGCTAGTCCGTCCACATCGCCCGTTACCCCGAGCCCGCTCAGTCCGGCTGGTGGGGAGGATGGTACGGCGTCTCATCGCGGTCCTCGCCGTAGTGGTGGTGCTCGTGGGGGGCGCTGGCCCTGTCTCTCGGGCCAGCGGTGCCAGTGACCCGATAGTGGGTGAGTGGCAATCAGGCAAGAGTGTCGACTTCGAAATCAGTCAAATTGGGCCTAGGGCGTTCGAGGCCTCGTTCGTACACCCCTACCCGCTATGCCCGACCACCATCAAGCCCGGGACCGTCGACCTCAGGGACATCAGAACCCAGTCGGACGGCACTTACACGGCTCAGAACCTTTGGTGGACTGACGCCGCCGACGGCACCTGCGTGCAGTTCTTTTGGACAGACGTAACGCTCGATTTCAAGTCCTCGAGCACAATCGCTATTTGCGGGACAAGCCCTGAGAGCGAGCAATATGTATGCGGCCAGCTCACCCGTCTTGAGCCGGCCCCCGAGTGCTCTTGCTGCTCAGCCACTCCACAGCCAGCGGAGAGCGCCGGGCGGGCGGTAGCGGCGATGCTGCCTCCCGCTCACCGAAACCCGCCGTATTTCGACAAGGTTCGGGTGGGCGAACTACAGCCGGGCGTCCGCCTCTATTTGAGGAATTCCTGGCCCGGCACTCCCGACGACCTTCCGAGCGGAGAGTATAACGCGACGCCGGTCGTGGTGGGCCAAGGGCTTTCACTATATGCCTGGTGCAACGCTGGGCGCTTAGCCAGCGGGCCCTGGAAATGGACCGTGGGAGGAGTCTCTGGCAACGGCGGCACGACAAGCGCCCTGAGGTCCTACGATCCCGGTCGCGACTCAGCACACCCCGTGTTCCTGAAGCGCGAGATCGAGTTTGTTGAACCTAACGATAAGACATTTCTCCAGTTTTACTTCGTGCGTACGGGGACGTTCGAGGTTACTGCGGCAACTGGGCAGAACGGGCCCAAGGTTTCGGCGTGGTTCACCGTGGTTGCTCCGGAGGTCAAGGGGCAGGTCTTGTCCACTTGCGCCGTTGGGCTCGACACGAAGGTTCCAAGGCCATCGAAGCAGGACCTCCCTACCCTCGGCCCGGGCATCAATGACCTCTGCGGCAAGAAGAATGGCATAACTTTCGAATTCACGGTCACCCCCCAGGTCAGCGGCAAGATTGGCGTGATACAAGTGGTGACACAGAGGATAAACCGCGGCCTGCGTTCTGGGGGCGTGGATACGTACAACAAGAACCCTGAGCCGTTCTACGTACCGGTGAGCGGCGAGCTGACGCCCTACGCTCCGCGGAGCCAGCCCACGCAGTGGCACGGCGCGGACTCCCCCGGACTAACTCTTACCGGGAAAGTAGGAGAGAAACGGTCGATGGGTTTCCAGGCGACCGATTACGTCATGTTCCGTGCCGGTGGCAGTCTTAACGCGATTTGGGTCACCCTTGCCGTTCTCCACTGGGGATGGGTTGGCGAGGGCACAAAGCTCCGCCCTACGCCGCCCGCCACCACTACGGCTGCCGAGCCCAGCCCCCCGCTTCATCCCGCCTGACAACGGCCGGGCTTGCTACGAAGCTTTCGCTCGGTACTCTGTCAGGGCTTCGGGAGGTATGTGCGCGATCCCGTCCACCATTACGTAACGGATCTTGCGCTCATAGACCAGCCGCAGGAGCTCTTTGGTCGGGATGCCCAGTTCGCGTGCCGCCTGCGGGGCCCGCAGAAGGGTACTGTCAGCCATCGCTACCTCCATCGGTGCCGAGTTCCAGCTTACCGTGGAGGCGGCGGACCTCGACCTCGACCTGGGAGAGTTCGGCGAGGTGATCGGTCGACCGAAGAGCCTCAGCGGCCTCCTCCTGACGGTGCGCGAAGTTTACTCACGCCACCCCGTCGGCCAGGGCTCGACCATCTCCTCCCACCCGTCGGGGAGCGAGCGGGCCCTTTCGGTCCGCCGTAGGCGTCTCTCCGTGAGCGACGGCACCGCTACGGCCGCCACGGCATAGGCGAGCTGGCCCGGGTCGCGCCCCGTCCGTGCCGCTCGTAGGTACCTCCCCGCCGCCCGCCCCCCTGCGCCTGCCGGCGACATGGCGCCGTGCCGCCTATCTCGCATGCCGGCACCCCTTGGCGTCCAGACCCCCGAGCCGACGCCGGCCACGCCCTCGTAGGGCCGAGCCCGGCCGTCATACCGCTTTCAGGCCTCACGCGCCTCACGGGCTGGAGTACGTTTGAGTGTCCGACGAACCAGTGATAGGAGGGCCTCATGGCCGGCTTTGTGCAGATCATGGAGATCAAGACCTCTCGTTTCGAGGAGCTGAGCGCGCTCCTGGACAAAATGCAGGCCGAGCGCGGCGACACCATGCTCTCGACGCGCGCCGTGTTCGCCGCCGACAGGGACCGCGCCGGCTATTACTTCGCCATCATCGAGTTCAACTCTTACGAGGAAGCGATGAAAAACTCCAACGACCCCGCCACCCATGAGGTCGTCCAGAAGATGCGCACCCTTCTCGATGAGCCGCCCCGGTACTACAACCTCGACGTAGTTCGCATCGACGAGGGGTAGTCGCGCGCCCGACCACCCTCCGAAATTCCGCCGTTATCAGCCGGGGCCCACTTCCATGAGGTGCGGACGGTCGGCCTGAGCGAACAAGGGGTCAGGACGTTCTCCCTGCACCTCAACTCAGGTTTTGACGTCCGGCCGGACCCGGTTGCCCATAACGGGCCGACTTCGTTCGAGAATTTGCGAGGTCGCTGCCGACCACACCACTGGCAAAAGACCCAACAGGACCGCCAGGCCGTGCTCTTCGAGCCCGAGCCGCCGTGAACCAAAAACCGGCGTCAGCACGACGATGGTGGCATGATCGCGTATCAAGGCAAGCCTCACCTGGCTGCCGTCCTCGCCCTGCGAGGGGCCCGTCGGCGGCCCGGTGACCATGCATGCGGTCTGGAGGCCAGCATGGATGAGTTGACTCCCCACGAGACCGAGCCTTTCACCGGAGCCTTCCTGGCTGACGAGCAGTTCCACGCCAGTGCTGAGCAGGACGTCCTCGCCCCGCGCCCTGGTTCTGGGCCAGACGTCCTCGCACCGCGCCCCGAGGCTGAGCAAAGCGTCCTCTCTCGGCACCCTGTGGAGGGACCCGAGGGTTTGGCGAATGTGGAGGGAAAGTTGCTCCAGCTCGTCTTGCAGCTCGCTGATTTCGCCCGCTCGACCGAGCACCGCTTCGAGGCGTCTGAGCAGCGCGACGAGCGTCTCCAGCGAGGGCTCGCCGGCTTCACGGACGCGGTTGACCCGCGCCTCTCGAGCCTGGAAGCGACCGTCGCCGGGACAAACCTGGGCCTGTCCGCCACCAATCGTGCGCTGGCCGGCCTGACGGACGCGGTGGGCCCGCACCTCTCGAGCTTGGAGGCGGCTGCCGGCGAGACCAACCAGGGCCTCACCACCACCAACCGGGTCCTGGCCGGCTTCATGGAGGCCGTCGACCGCCGTTTCGAGCGATTGGAAACGGCCGTCGGCGAGACCAACCAGGGCCTCACCGCCACCAACCGGGTCCTGGCCGGCTTCATGGAGGCCGTCGACCGCCGCTTGGGAGCGACAGCCGGCGAGGCCAACCAGGGCCTCACCGCCACCAACCGGGTCCTGGCCGGCTTCACAGAGGCCGTCGACCGCCGTTTCGAGCACCTGGAAGTGGCCCTCGTCGAGATCAGCCGCAACGTCAACTCCCTGTCCAGGTCGCTGGACGGGTTCGCTCACAGCGTCAACTGGCTCGTTCAGGAGGGCGTTCCCCGGTTGTCAGGGATGGGCGAGAAGATCGCCGATGACGTCATGACCCTCATGCTGGACACGCGGCACGTCAGGGCCGGTGTCGGAGAACTGAAAAACGACATTGGCGCCGTCAAGACCGAGATCGAAGATGTGAAGGGCGACGTCGCCGCGCTCAAGGCTGACGTCTCGCTCCACAACGCCCGGACGGCGGCGATCGAGGTCCTTCGTGACCTAGCCGCCCCCATCGCCCCCGGTCCCACGCTCAACCCCCCGGCCCCGGCTGCCGGCGCCCCCAGCACCCCAAATCCCGCCCCCAGCACCCCAAATCCGGCCCCCATCGTCCCGGGCCGCGGCCTCCCCGACGCCACCTTATAGGCGCGCCACAGCCCCCCACGGCCGCCGGGATCCTCGACGGCGGCCTACGCCACCGGGCCCTCTACGACGAAGCCACCGCCCTGGCTCGCTATACCGGCACCGAGGCTGCCTAAAGGGCCCGCAAACGCTTCCGTCTGCGGCTAACGACGCGTCTGAGGGGGACCTGCGGTTCCAGTCGTTTACCGCGGGTAGCGGATAAGGACTACCGGGCACGGCGCCGACTTGACCACCGCCCGAGCCGTGCTCCCGGTCGGTTCGTGCAGGGGGTTCCGGCGACCATGGGTACCGACCACGATGGCGCGGGCATGGCGCTCGCCGGCCAGCCGCAACAAAGTGTCAGCCACCGTGCCATCCTCGGCCATTGCCAGTGCCTCGGCGTCCAAGCCGCCTTGGCGAGCGACCTCGGCGCCGGTCTCTGCCAACCGTTGGGCCATTTCGTAGATCGACTGGTCGATCTCCAACGCCCCTCGGGTGTCACTGGGGGTCACGGGAAAGGCCGGCGAGTAGTCCACTAGCTCAAAACCGAGGTCGGCCTCCCATACGACGACGATCACCGCCGGGGCGGGGGCCAGTAGTGAAGCGGCCGTCGTCACGGCGTAGGTGGCGGGCTGCGACCCGTCGAAACCGATGATGACGGGCCCATGCCCTTCTCGTGAGTGCCCAGACATGCCCAGTCAGACCATAACACGCGGACCGGCCCCGCTGCTTGGGCCCTCGAAGTCCCCAGTAACTGCCGGCACATGGAGGTCAGGCCGTTCGAGACGAATGTCGTGTCATGGTACCCGGGGGTGTCGGGCGGCTAATGACCCGAGGCGAGTGGTACGCGGCACAATGGGCACCATGGGCAACACCATCGCCGTCCCGGGCGGTCACACCCCCCAGGGCGGCGTCCTTGTCGGTAGCCCGAGCGCCCACAAGAGCATGGTCCTTTTCGAGGATCCCCAGTGCCCGTATTGCCGCCGCTTCGAGCGGCGCTCGGGGGACATGCTGCGCCGGGAGGTGGCGGCGGGGGCGGTGGCCGTCGAGTACCGCATGCGCTGTTTCCTGGGGCCGGAATCGGTACGGGCCGACAACGCTTTGGCCCTGGCCGCCGAGGAAGGCAAGTTTGACCAGTTGCGAGTCGAACTGTTCGCCAACCAACCACCCGAGCAGAGCGGCGGGTTCCGGGAAGGTGACCTCATAGACCTGGGCCAGTTGGCCGGCCTCACCAGTGCCAACTACGTCAGCGGCGTGCACGAAGGCAGCTATGAGGAGTGGGTACTGATGGTCGAAGAGGCCTTCCTGGAAGAGGACCGCACGGGTACCCCGGCCGCCTTCCTGGATGGCAAGGCCGTCGACACCGAGGTGCTGTACGACCCTGAAGCTCTCGGGGCCCTCCTGAGGGGCTAAGGCCAGGAGGGCTGGCCGCCCCGGCCGGCGTCTCCCAGCGCCGACCTGCATCGGCCAGCATGTACGCATGGATCTCCAACAAGCCCACGAGTTCGTTGACGCCTGGCTACAGGCCTGGAACGACCACGACCTCGACGGTGTGCTCGACCACTTCACCGACGACGTCGTCTTCACCTCGCCCGTCGCCGCCCAGCTCCTAGCGGGCAGCGAGGGCGTCATCAGGGGCAAGGCGGCCCTGCGCCATTACTGGAGCGAGGGCCTCCGCTGTATCCCCGACCTGCGCTTCGAGGTCGTCGGGGTGTACCTGGGCGTCGACGTCCTGGTCATCAACTACCGCAACCAGAGAGGCAACCTCGTCAACGAGGTTCTCGCCTTCGACGGCCCGCAAGTCCGCTGGGGCCACGGCACCTACCTGGGCGGCGGTACCAACCCGGCTGGGGCGAAGTCCTAGGCACCCTCCAATGATCGCCGCCTCGGCGCCACTCTCGGTAGAGACCTTGGTCACTGTGGGCGCGGCCCACCCGCCCATTTCAATCGCCCGAACGGGTGGCCCACCGAGTGGGACGGTGCGCGAACGAGACATAGCCTTACCGCTGGTCCGCCGCCCCGCGCGCCGCGGCCGACGCCGGCGGCGTCCCACGGCTGTTTTACCTACCCACAGCTCCGTCCCACCGCTAGGCCGTGTTCGCGCAGCGGCCCCACCTCCAGCCCCCCAGCCGCCCAGCGCTCGGCCAGCACCGGCAGGGCGGCCAGCGTATTTTTCCAGCTGTCCCGGGCCGACGTGCAGTCGGAATCGTGCAGCAGGACGGTGGCGCCGGGCACCAACGTCGCCGTGACGTCTTCGACGATCGACTCGGGCGTGGCCCCCTCGCGCCAATCGCGGCCCCAGGTGGTCCACAACACGGGCCGCAACCCCGCCGCCCGGGCCGCACTGAGCGTCGAAGCCGCCAGCGCACCGAAGGGGGGGCGCAGCCAGCCCGTGGGCGCTCCGGTCACCTCGGCCATGAGGTCCCGGGCGGCCAGGACATCGCGCCGGGCCCAGCGCGGCCCCCGGAACAGGTGGTTGGAATGGAAGTAGCCGTGCACGGCGACCTCGTGGCCTCGCCGGCTGACCTCGGCCGCCAGCTCGGGGTGGGTGGCGACCATGTGCCCGAGCATGAAGAACGTCGCTCGCCAGCCCAGGTCGTCGAGGGCGTCGAGGAACGCCGGCGTCGAGCCCGGGTCAGGCCCGTCGTCGAAGGTCAGCGCCACGTGCCCCGGGGCGCCGACGCCCGCCAATGAGGGCAACCAGCGAAGGCGCGCCCAGCGGGAGCTGGACGCGGCCGGCAGCAGTTGCGTTAGGGCCCCGAGCGCCATCGTCCCGGCCACGCCGGTGGCGACGGCCGCGGCCGGGTTCACTCGAGCCAGCTGTAAGAGACGCTGGCCAGGTGTTGGCTGGACAGCTGGGCGCGCACGTTGCCGAGCAGGGTGCCGAGCTGAGCCGGCGTGACCCCGAGGCCGTTCACGACGTATATGTGACCCGACTGCATCAGTGGCACGCCCAGCTCCTGGCGGGGGAACGGGCCACTGGGCGCCACGGGCAGGGTCACGTTGGGGACCACCACCTTGAGGTGGGCCGAGCTGGCGTCCACCAGGTCGAAGGCGCTGATGCTGCGATTGGGGCACAGGGCGCCGACGGGTTGGTGGACCAGGTCGGAAAGCACCTGGACCGAGCGTGAATCGGAAAGCGCCTGGCTCCAGGGGGCTCGGGGCTCGCCGGGCGCGGCCGGTCCCGAGGCCACGCCTCCGCTTTCGACATCGATGCCCTTGAGGAGCAGGGCGCGCACGGCGCCGGGGGCCGTTTTGGCGCTGTTCACGTCCACCACCGCACTGGCGTCGAGCGTCGCCAGGTCCTGGCGCACGACCGGGTTGACCAGCTCCGCCGGGCCCAGGCGGACCCCCAGGTAGACGGCGTCGGCTACGCCGGGCGCGGGGTGAGCCACGCCGGCCCCGGCCGCCGCGGCCACGCCCACCCCGGTGGTGAGGCCAAACCAGGCCAGGGCGCCAGCGAAGACGGTGGCGGCACCGGTGCGGGCCACCCGAACGACGGGGCGCAGGCGGGGGCGCGGCCACGCCCCCGAAACGGCCAGGTCGGCGACGGCGACGGCGGCGTCGCCGGAGAAAAGCCGGGCCGCCGCGGCGAGCTGCGCTTCCCGGGCGGGGCCGGGCCGTCCCAGCAGGACCAGGTTGTCGACCAGCTCGCCGCCATCGCGGGCCAGGCAGGTTACGCCGGCGGCGGACATGGCGGCGGCGCTGTTGCGCCCGTGCCCGGGGATGGGGTGGAAACTGACCAGCGGGAGACCAGCGGCCATGGCCTCCAAGGACGTGAGCCCGCCGGCGTTCTCGACCAGCGCGTCGCATGCGGCCATGAGCCCGGCCATGTCGTCGGTCCAACCGAGCACCACGGCCCGGTAACCCTTGGCCTTGGCCACGCCCTCCAGGTGCTGGCGCAGGGCCTCGCTGCGGCCGCACGCCACCACGGGAACGAGCCCGGGCCGGGTGGCCACCAGCTCAAAGGTTTCCTGCACCGCTCCGACGCCCCAGGAGCCGGAGGAAATGAGGACGGCCAGATCGCGCTGGCGCAGTCCGAGCTTGGTGCGCTGGGGGGCCCGCCGGGGCCGGGCGGTGGCGAAATCGGGGCCCACCAGGGGAGCGCACGGCGCACTGGGCCGGCCCGTGTGCTGGGCCACTTCGGCCACCGTCCAGGGGTGGACGGCCAGGTTGAGGTCGACGCCGGGGTGGGCCCAGAACGGGTGGTAGCCGAAGTCGGTGATGAAATTGACCGCCGGCACCCGCAAGCCGGCCCGCCTGTGCCAGGGCCGGCGCCGCTGGGACCGCCGGCGCAGGTCGCCGAGCACCTGGGTGGCGATGGGGAAGGTGGAGACGACGACGTCGGCCTTGGCCTCCCGCACCCAGCGCAGGACCTTTCGCCGGGTGAAGAAGCTGAGGAACCGGGCCAGGGGGACGAGCAGTAGGGGTACCCAGAACCAGATCTGGAACGCCAGCTCGTACGCCCACGGCGCGTGGCGCAGCTCGGCTTCGTAGCCCTGGCTGATCGCCTTGCCGATGCGTAGAGGGGCGGCTTCCAGAAAGTCCTGAACAGTCACCTCGTGGCCCGAGGCCCTGAGACGGCGCGCCAGTTCCCGGGCGTTACCTGCGTCGCCTGCCCCCACCGTGGCCGAGACGATGAGTACGCGTAGCGGCTGAGAAGGCCACTTCACGTCCTGAACACTAACTGACACCACTGACCGTCCTCTAAACCGCCATGCCTACACCCTGGTGCCCGCCCGGTCCGGGACCGGCGGCCCGGGGCTTCCCGGACCGGTGGGCCGACGTTCAGCCGGCGCCGCCCCAGGGCCATGCGCCCCCGGTGGGCGCCGGTGCCGCGCCCTTCTAGGTGTTAGCCCGGCGAGGGCTGCAACTGCTCCGTCAAGTCCGGGACCGGGCCGACCGTTAATCAAACCGTTAATCAATAGACCAGGGTTACCCCCGGAGGCCAGGGCCACCACCCCCGGCCTACGACCACGACCCGGCCCACGACCACGACCGTGGCGCCTACGACGACCACCCTGGCCGCGCCGACCACCACGGCCCCGCCACCGCCTACCACCACGACTGCGGCACCCGCACCGACCACGACCACCGGCGCCCCCCCGACCTCGACCACCGCGCCGCCGGCTACGACCACCACGACCGGTCAGATCTGTATCCTCGGGCTCCTCTGCCTCTGAAGGCTCCAGCCCCGGCCGAATATGCAAAACGGGGTCCCGTGGGCCTGGCCAATGTGTGGCTAAGCGGGGCCCTTGGGGTAGCCTTGCGGGATGACTCTCACCAACGAAGGTGGTGGAGCGCGCTTGGGGCGCGTCGCTGCGTGAAGGCGGTCGTGCTGGTAGGAGGGGAGGGCACGCGACTGCGGCCGCTCACCCTGTCCACTCCGAAGACGCTGTTGCCGGTGGCCGGGCGGCCGGTCATCGAGCGGGTCGTGGAGCATCTGGCTGAGCATGGCGTCGATGAGGTCGTGCTTTCTCTGGGGTACAAGCCCGACGCCTTGCTCGCCGCTTATCCCGACGGTCGCTGCGGGGAGGTCAAGCTCCACTACGCCATCGAAAGCACGCCCTTGGACACGGCGGGGGCGATCGCCTTCGCCGCCCAGGAGGCCGGCATCGGCAACGAGACGTTCATCGTCGTCAACGGGGACGTACTGACGGAAATAGACGTGTCGGCCCTGCTCGCGTTCCACCGGGAGCGGGACGGGATGGCCTCCATCGCCTTGACGCCTGTCGAGGACCCGTCGCGTTTCGGCGTGGTCGCCGTGGACTCCACGGGCTGCGTAGAGGCGTTCGTCGAAAAGCCCCCGGCGGCCGAGGCTCCCAGCAACATGATCAATGCCGGTATATACGTGCTGGAGCCGGAGTTCCTGGAGCGGGTGCCGGCCGGCCGGCGGGTCTCGGTGGAACGCGAAGTTTTCCCCGCCCTGGTCGAGGCGCGCCTGCTTTATGCCCTTGGCTCTGATGCGCTGTGGACCGACATGGGCACGCCCGAGAAGTACCTGGAGGCCAACCTGGCCTGGGCGCTGCGGGAGCGGTGCCTCACCGGCGCTCCCTTCGGTCCAGCGCCCGACCAGAGGACGGCGACGACCGCCCGCACGGCCGGCGGCCGGCCAGGCGCATACGGCGGGCCGTCCGGTGCTCACCCGGACGCCACTATTGCCAACAGTTTTTTGCACCCCGACGTGCGGGTGGAAGAGGGTGCCCAGGTCCGGGACGCCGTCGTGCTCGAAGGGGGCTACGTGCGTGCTGGCGCGACGGTACGAGGCTCGGTCCTCGGGCCCAACGTGATCGTCGGGCTGGGCGCCGTAGTCGACGACCTCTCCGTGCTGGGCGACGGTTGGGAAGTGGCCGCCGGGGCGGTTCTGAGCGGAGCGCGCCTGCCCGCAGCCTGAGCGGTGAGCAGGGGCGTCGATTGCTCAGTAGGCGTTCGCAGGTTTGTACAGGTCCGTCTGCTTAGTGCAACTTAAGCGAAGACCGCCTCGTAAGTCGTCCCTTCGGCGGGGGACACGATAGGGCCGAGAAATAGGTCAAGTTCGCCCATCTCGCCGTGAACGATGTGGTGGACCACCGGCGCCAGCACGGGTGACGACGGGCCCTGGAAATGTACCAGGAATGCCGGGCGGCGCCCCATTGGCCCTCTTAGCGTGACGACCTCATTGAGGCGCAACCGCACAGGGCCGGTCCCAGCGTCGGCGACCTCGAAATCGCTGCCCAAAACCGCTTCGAAATCAGCCGCGGTCAGAGACGCGAGATCTCGCATGCCCGCACCATAGCGACATGGGCTCCCCCTACGCCCTGCGCTACCAGCCCGTGGCGTTCCCAGAACCGGCGGGCACCGTCGTCGGCCTGCCATACGTGGCACCTGACCGGGAGCCCAGCTTCGTCTGCCTCGTCGAGCAGGCCGGCGACGAGCGCCGACCCGACGCCGGCATTTCGGAAACGGGGCAGGAGAGCGATGTCGACGACCAGGATCTCGGCCCCGGACCTGTCCACGACGAGCTGGCCGGCGGGCTTGCCGTCCACCAGGACGACCGAGTGCTCGGCGCTCGGATAGGAAGCCTTGTAGTGACGGCTCTGAGCCTCGAACTGCATGCGGACGAAGGCCTCCGGGCCCTGTCCCTGCGCGGCCAGGACGTCCAGCTCCAAGGACCGGGTCGAAGCAAAAACCGACAGGAGGAACGCGGTGTCTTCGGGGAGCCGGCGCCGGGTGCTGACATCGCCTCTCATGAGCGACTTGAGCCTACCGGGCTTGTCCTTTGGGGAGATAAGGCGCTTTCCTCTTTTGCTGACGACCCCGGCCGCCCGGCCCCGGTGCACGGTCATCGGCTAGCGTCCGCTGAAGGACGGTAAGAGGGGAGCGGCCATAGTGGCCATGGTGGGCTTGGTCTCGCGTCGGGCCTTCATCGGGGGCGGGGCGGCCGCGGCGTTGCTGACCGCGTGGTCCGTCGCGCTCGGAAAGGGTGCGGTGCACACCGTTCCCGGTGTCGCCGGCCGAGCCGGCGCCCGAGCGGCCGCGGCCGCGGCGGGTGCCGATGTCGTCCTCGACGCCGGTCCTGGCGAGGCGGGCGGGTCGCCCGCCCTTTTGACCCGCTCCACCTTCACACCGCTCGTGGGCACAACCTTGAGGATGACCGGCGGGGGAGACGACTTCGACGTCGTGCTCGAGGAGGTCAACGACTTGAGCCCGTCCGCGCCGGGGGACGAGGACCGTTTCGCCCTCGTCTTCCGTGCCCCGGTTGGGCAGGCCCCGACCCAGGGCATCCGTACGTTCCGACATGGGCGCACCGGCGACACCGGCATATTCGTGGCTCCGGTCGGCAGAGCCGTCGGCGGGGTCAACTATGAGGCTGTCTTTAACCGTCTTTAACCGTTCATGACCACGACCATCCCCCGAGGAGGAAACGGTGGCTGAGCCATTTGTGGGCGAGATCAGGATATTTGGCTTCAACTTTGCCCCCACCGGATGGGCCTTGTGCCAGGGCCAGACTTTGCCGATAAGCCAGAACACGGCCCTGTTCTCCCTGCTCGGGACGACTTATGGAGGCAACGGTACGACCACCTTCCAGCTGCCGGACCTCAGGGGGCGAGGGCCGGTCAGCTTTGGGACCGGCACCGGGTTGTCGGCCTATGAGCTGGGCCAAGCTGGCGGCGTGGAGAGCGTGACGTTAGCCGAGGACCAGATGCCCGCCCACACCCACTCGCTGCAGGCCAGCGACGACCTGGCCACCGCGACCAAGCCCGCCGGCAAGGTGCTCGGGCGGGCACGCGACAGGACCTTCGCCGACGCACCGGACGGTACGACCACGATGAACGCTGGCTCGATCGCCTCGGTCGGCGGTGGACAGCCGGCCAGCGTCGTTCAGCCCTACCTGGCGTTGAACTTCTGCATCGCGTTGTTCGGTATCTTCCCCTCACGCAACTGACGGGCCCAACACGCCGACCGGCGCGGTCCACCGACCGCCCGGCTCGGCAACGGCCGGTCGTTGACGTCGGTCGGCATGCCCGTCCCCAGAGGAGCCGCACCGGCGGCGAAATGCGTTGCCGGCAAAGGGCCAGTTAGGTTTGTGGGCTGGGCCTTCGCCTTGGGCGAGGGCCGGGATCTCGTGAGCCAAGGAGGAGCCGGGGTGCGTGGCATCGTTGCGTCTGCGGGCGGTCGTCGAGTTCCGCGTCCATGGGGGAGCGCGGCCCCCGGGGCGGAGCACCGCCGCCTGCGCCGCCCCGCCACCGCGCTGGGGGCCCTGTTCTCGCTCGGGGCAATGGGCGCTTTGGTGGCGCTGGTGCTCGGCAGCATGTCCCCGATCGGGCTGGCCACCCCGGCCCTGGCCCTGAGCGCGCCGCGCCCTGTCGCAAATAACTTTGCCTACGGCCCATCTCTGTCCGCCGGCCCGACGGGGACGGTCTGGCTGTGCCGGCCCGGGATGCCCGCCGACCCGTGCACCTCCAGCCTGCAGACGAGGGTGGTGCAGGCGTCGGGGGCGAAGTCCCTGGTTAACGCCTCGGTCGGTCCGACCTCGAAGTTCGACTGTTTCTACGTGTACCCGACGGTGAGCCTGGAGACCACCCTCAACGCCGACCTGCGTATCCAGCAAACCGAGATCGCAACGGCAATAGCCCAGGCCGCTCGCTTTTCCACCGTGTGCCGGGTCTGGGCACCCATGTACCGCCAGTTCACTCTCTTTGCCTTGCGGTCGTTCTTCACCCAGGGGGTCAGCGCCGCCGACTTTGTCACCCTGGAGACGGCGTACAACAGCTTGAAGTCCGGGTTCGAGGACTACCTGGCGCATTACAACGACGGCCGGCCCATCGTTTTCATCGGCCACTCGCAGGGCGCTTCGTTGCTCATCACGTTGCTGAAGCAACTCGTGGACAACAACCCCGCCCTGCGCAGCCGTCTCGTGCTCGCCATCATCCCGGGGGCCAACGTCGTCGTGCCCGATGGCGCGCTGGAGGGAGGCAGCTTCTCCCATATCCCCGTGTGCAGTTCGATGGGCCAAGCCGGGTGCGTGATCGCTTACTCGACCTTCCCGAGCGAGCCCCCGGCGGCCTCGTTGTTCGGCCGTCCGGGCCAAGGCGTCTCGCTGCTTTCAGGGCAGACGGGTTCCACCGGTGTGCACGTCGTGTGCGTGAACCCGGCCGCCATTGGCGGCGGGAGCGCCGTGCTCGACCCGTTCTTTCCCACCGAAGGGCTCATAAAGACGCCGTGGGTGGAGTACCCGCAACTTTACAGAGCGCGCTGCGAAAGCAGTGGGGGAGCAACTTGGCTCCAGGTAACGAAGATCTCGGGCGGCTCGGACCGGCGCCGGGTCGTGAGCGAACAGGACGGCCCTGACTGGGGTTATCACCCCTTCGACATCAACCTCGCCCTCGGCAACCTCGTCGCTGACACGGCGGCGGCCGAGAGGTCGTGGTCCCAACGCTCTCACGCGTAAAGCCAACGCCCTCACGCGTGATGGTCGCCAAGTTCCTACCGGGTAAGGACATTCGAAGAGCCCCGGGGGCAATCGCCCGCCCCGCCCGGAGGTGGCACTATGGGTTGAGCAGGTCGCTGGTCCTCCACGGGCGACCGAAGGACGTGAGATGAGCGGTCATCTGTCGAAGGTCAAAACCGCTTGGCACAAAGTGTTCGAGGTCCCCGGCCGAGCCGGCAAGGCGTCCGCTGCCCTGGCCGCCGTCGCGCCGCCGGCCGCCGCCGCCGTTCTCGTGCCGTTCCGTTCCGACATCACCAACACGGCCTTGGCCCTGGTGATGGTCGCCGTGGTGGTGGTCGTGGTCACTCCCGGCCGGAGGCTGGCGGCCCTGGTGGCAGGCATTTCGGCCGGGCTATGGTTTGATTTTTTCCTCACCCGCCCTTATGAGTCGTTCTCCATCAGCCGCAGCGCCGACATCCAGACCACCGTCCTGCTGTTCGTGGTGGCCGTCGGGGTCGGCGAGCTGGCTGCCCGCGACCGGCAGCACCGCACCGACTCCACCAGCGGTACCGAAGGCTTGACGGCCCTGCAATCGGTATCCGAACTGGTAACCGGAGGCGCCGCAGCCAAACCGGTGATCGATGCCGTGCGCGACGCCCTCGTCCCGCTGCTGTACTTGGAGTCGTGCCGTTTCGACCCCAGCCGCGCTCCCGTCACGGTGCCGTTCATCGAACGGCCGGGGTTCGTGAGCTATGCGGTGTACCGGTGGGACGCCGCCGGCCAGGGCCTGCCACCCAGTCCGGTGACTCTCCCGGTCCGCTCCGGGGGGCGGCTCCTCGGCCGCTTCGTGCTCGAGGGCCCGGTCCAGGGCGTGCCCCTAGACGACCACCGCCTGGTCACTGCGGTCGTCCTCGCCGACCTGACCGGGACGGCGCTGGCCCGTTCCGACCCCTGGAGACCGGCCGTCGCCGCCCCCGGCCGCCCCGTCAACCCTGAGGCGCTCAAGGCGAGCGGCGCCGACTGAGGCTGTAAGCGGGCGCGCCTACTGGCTGGTCGTCTGCTCCGGGCCTGTCTGCTCCGGGCCTGTCTGCTCCGGGCTGGTCCGCGCCTCCGTCTTCGGCTCCTCCGTCATCCGGCGGCGCAGCTCGACGTAGACCTCCGTGCCCACGATCTCCTTGAGCTCAGCTCCCAGCGACTCGAGCACGGGCTGGTCGCCGACGTAGGCCAGTTGGCCCTCCGTGCAGCACCAAGCCATCGTTCCGCCCTCCGGGCCCCAGTCGCGGCGCGACCAAGGCCGTACCGTGGCCACTTCGGTGCCGTCGTCGCCTTCCTCCCAGTCCACCTTGATGGGCAGCTGCCAGCAGACCGAAGGTTTCCAGTCCAGGGGCGGCTCTCCCGCGTCGAGGGCGGCCAGGTGCAGGGCGCAGCCGGCACCGCCGGGGAAACCGGGGCGGTTGAGGAAGATGCAGGCGCCGTCGACGACGCGGGTATTGGTCCGTGCCTCGTCGCCGAAGATGCCGCCTTCGGCCGCCTCGGCGTGGTGTTGGAAAAGCTCCGGGACCAGGGTGGCGGCCAGCGCCCCGATCATCCGGGCTTCGTCCACGTCGCCCAGTTCGGCGCCGACGGAGCAGCAGCCGAGGCCGAGGTGGGGGGCCGGCTCGGTGCCGATGCCGAGGCACCCCCGTCCCCACAGGCAGGTCCACCTCGAGGCCAGGAAGTCCCGGTCGAAGCGCCAGACCGTGCCGGCGTCACGGATCTCCTCCGTCCCTGCGCCCATGGGCCCAGCCTAGGCAGGGCCGAAATCGCCTGGACGACCGCGCCGACGCCAGTGTAGACATGGCTCGTGGAGCACCCCGCGGACCGGGCCGGGCCGGGATGAACCAGGTCCACCTCGAGTTCCTGTCCAGCCCCGAGTGGGCCCTGACCTTGCAGGAAGAGGTGCTCCCGTGGGTCCAAGAGGCTGGCGACCTGGGCGATGACGTCTTGGAGCTCGGCCCCGGGCCGGGCCTGACCACCGACTTGCTGAGCCGGCGGGTGGCGCGGCTGACGGCCGTCGAGCTCGACCCGGCGCTGGCCGGCGCACTACGCGAGCGGCTGAGCGGCACCAACGTCACGGTCGTCAACGCCGACGCCACCGGGAGCGGGTTGGCCGGCGAGAGGTTCTCTTCCGTCGTCTGCTTTTCGATGCTCCACCACGTGCCGTCCGTCCCCGACCAGGATCTGGTGTTCGCCGAGGCCTACCGGGCCCTGCGGCCCGGCGGGCGGTTCCTCGGGACCGACGCCCTGGACATCGAGGCGACTCGCCAGCTCCACGTCGGCGACGTTTTCCTGCCCCTGCCGCCCAGCACACTGGGCGACCGGCTGGAGGCGGCCGGGTTTGGCGAGGTCGTCATCGAGACCACCGATCACCGGCTCCGCTTCACGGCGAGAAAGGTGTGACCCCGATGGCGCCCCAGCCTGGCAACCCCCAGCCCGTAAACCTAAGCGAGGCCCTGGCGTCGTTCGCTGACATCTACAGCCCCCGGATCGTCGGTCGCGTCAACGACTACGACGTCCGTATCGCCCACGCCAAGGGCGAGCACGTCTGGCACGTCCACGACTACACCGACGAGTTCTTCCTTGTCCTCGACGGCCGCTTCGACGTTTCGCTGCGCGAGCCGGACGGCGGCGAACGCACCGTCGCTTTGCAACCCGGAGAGATTTTCGTGGTGCCCAAGGGCACCGAGCACAAACCGTCGTCGCCAGGCGGTTCCGTCCTCATGTTCGAGCCCTCGGGGACCTCGTCAACGGGCGACCGCCACCAGGGGGAGATCCCCGACCATATCGACAGCACCACGGGCCACGACATCTCGGGGACCGTGGGGTGACGGGGCTCCCGTCTGCTGGGGCCCGGAGGCCGCCGTGGAAGAACTGAGCCGCACGTCGGCCCGGGTGGCCGACGAGCTCCGCCGTCTCGGGGCCACCGCCGAGGTGAGGGAGATGCCCGAGAGCACCAGGACGGCGGACGAGGCGGCTGCCGCCGTCGGCTGTAGCGTTGCCCAGATCGTGAAGTCGTTGGTCTTCCGTTCGGTCGCCGCCGACGAGCCGGTCCTGGTCCTGGTCTCGGGCGCAGACCGCGTTGACGAGGCCCGTCTGGCCGAGGTCGTTGGCGAGGAGGTGGAGAGGGCCACCGGCAAGTTCGTGCGGGAACGCACCGGCTATGCCATCGGTGGCGTCCCCCCTGTGGGCCACGCCCAGCCCGTGGCTACCTATCTCGACGAGCACCTGCTCGACCACGCGCTGGTGTGGGCGGCGGCCGGTACTCCCAGGGCTGTCTTTTCCATCGCGCCGGCCGACCTCCTGCGGATCACTTCGGCCCGTGTCGTGGCCGTGGCAACGGCCTGAGGGCCAGAGGGAGGTAGCCGGGGATGGCCTCTTATCGCGAGCTGCTCGTGTATGCCGCAGAGCGCGCCGCTGACCACTACGAGAAAGTGGTCGGCAGTCCCGTTTTCCCCGGTGGCATAGATCTCGAGACCGTGCGGGTGGCCTTGGGCTCGTTGGCGGACGGGCCCATGCCGGCGGATCTGGTGATCGAAGAGCTGGCCGACGTGGTCGAGCCCGCCCTGGTGGGTACCACAGGTCCGCGCTACTTCGGGTTCGTGGTCGGGGGCGCCTTGGAGGCAGCCACGGCGGCGGACGTGCTCACCAGCGGATGGGACCAGCCGGCTTTCAACGCCGTCACCTCCCCGGGCGCGGCGGTGGTGGAGGACATCGCCGGGAGTTGGTTGAAGGAGCTGCTGGGCTTGCCCGCCGACGCGTCGTTCGGCTTCGTGACCGGTGGCCAGGGGGCCAATACGGTGGCGCTGGCCGCGGCTCGCAACCACGTCCTGGC
This sequence comes from Acidimicrobiales bacterium, assembly GCA_049522375.1. Lineage (GTDB taxonomy): Bacteria > Actinomycetota > Acidimicrobiia > Acidimicrobiales > Palsa-688 > Fen-671. Next base: position 19,859 of record JBEKNX010000020.1, read on the forward strand.
CCAGGCGGGCTGGGACGTTGAGCAGTATGGGCTCCTGGGCGCCCCGGCGGTGAGGGTGCTCGCTAACGCCGAGCGGCACGCCACCATCGACCGGGCCCTACGCCTATTGGGACTGGGCGCCGGGGTGCTCGAACCGGTGGCCACGGACGACCAGGGGGCGATAGACGTCGCCGAGCTCGAACGGGCCCTGGCCGGGGGCCCCGGTGGCCCCACGATCGTGTGCCTGCAGGCCGGCAACGTCAACAGTGGTGCTTTCGACGACTTCACGGCGGCGACGGCGGCGGCTCACCGTCACGGTGCGTGGGCCCACGTCGACGGCGCCTTTGGGCTGTGGGCGGCGGCCAACCCCGCCACCCGCCATCTGATGGCCGGGGCCGAGAACGCCGATTCGTGGGCGACCGACGGCCACAAGTGGCTCAACGTCCCCTACGACAGCGGCTACGTCTTCTGCGCCCACCCGGCGGCCCATGCCGCCTCCATGTCCTTTACCGCCGCCTACCTGACCGGGCACGGCCAGGGCGGCCTGCGGGCGCCCAGCGACTACGTGCCCGAGTCGTCCCGGCGGGCCCGAGGCTTTGCCACCTGGGCCGCCCTGCGCCAGCTGGGCCGCTCCGGCGTGGCCCAACTGGTGGAGCGGTGCTGCTCCCTGGCGCGGGGCTTTGCCGACCAGCTCGGTGCCCTGGAAGGGGTGAGCATCGCCAACGACGTCGTGCTCAACCAGGTCCTGGTCGACTTCGGCGGCGAGGAGCGCACCGACCGGGTGGTCGAGCGCGTCCAGCGCTCGGGCGAGTGCTGGATGGGCGCCACCACCTGGCATGGCCAGCGGCTCATGCGCATCTCAGTGTCCAGCTGGCGCACGACCGACGCCGATGTCGACCGTTCGGTAGCCGCCGTACTGGCCGCTATGGGTTAGTTCAGGCTGCCACCAGCTGGCCGTAGGTGATGCACAGGCCGAAGGCATCGATGACCAGGAACCCGGCGATGATGGCGAAGATCGCCACTCTCCTCCAGCCGCCCGCCACCCGGGCCATCGCCGGGGGCATGTACCACGCCGGCAGGGCGCCGAACGGCTCGTCAGGGTAGAGCGGCAAGGCGACGGCGTCCTCGCCCAAAGGCGCGTCGGGGTCGGCCGCGAGGGCCAGCGCCGTGAGCTCGTCGTCGGTTATGCACATCACGCCGGTCTCGCCCATCAGGTCGGTCACGCCCATTACGTCGGTCTCGCCCATCACGTCGGTCACGAAGAGCCCTTTCGCCCGGGCGGTGGGTGCCGCCTCCCCGAGCGTACTTCCGAGTACGAACAACCGGTCACCGCGGCACCGGTGCGTCAACTCGGGGCGCCACGGCGTCGATAGGGCTAGATGCGTACCGCGCCGTCGGGCGGCTTGGTGGTAAAGACTGCCCCGGCCGGGACGCAGGAGGAGGCGGCACGCCCGGCACCGGGCCAGTCCGGCCGGCCAGGCGCCGGCGACGGGGGCGGTCGCCAGGCCGGGGCGCTGTTCGCAGTCGTGGGCGTCCTGGGCCTGGTGACCGACTTCTTGCCCGGGACCTTGGACCGGGGCCACCTTCTGCCGGTCTTGCTGGACGCCTCCAACCTCGCCATGGGTCTGGTCATCCTCATGCTGCCGTGGTCGCGGCTGCCCCGCTGGAGCCGCCTCGTCCTGCCCGTGCTCGCCTTCAGCAGCGTGGCTGCCAGCAGTGCCGCCGGTACCCTGCCCATCGCCACGATCGGGATCTGGTACGTCCTGGTCTTCGTCTGGACGGGGATGTGGAACAGCCCCCGCACCGTCCTGGCCTTCAGTCCCATGGCCCTAGCGGCGTACCTGGTGCCCTTCGCCCTGGGAGCCCCGCAAACGGGGGGGGCGGTCACCGCCGTGGTCCTGGTGATCCCCGTCGCCGTGCTGGTCGGCATGTCAATCGCCCGCAAGACGGCATCCGAACTGGCCCGGCGGGCAGCCGAGGACCGGCTTTCGACGATCCTGGATGGGGCGCCTATCCACATGTTCGCCTGCGACCGGGAGGGCAGGATCACCTTTCACCAGGCCAGCCCGGCGGTGGCGAAGGCGGCGCTGTACCCGTGGCAGCCGCCGCCCGAGGACCCCAGCGGCGCATCGGCAGTCGGGCGGTCCGTCTTCGAGGTCCTGCGTGACAACCCGGCCCGGCTGGAGCGCATCCACCGGGCCCTGGGGGGCGAGGAGTTCACGTCGGAGGTACAGGTCATGGACCAGTTCGTCGACGTGCACTACAAGCCTGTCTATGACGACGCCGGTGTCCTCAGCGGGGTCACCTCCGTCGCCTTTGACATCACCGGACGCGTCAAGGCTCAACGCGAGCGCCAGCAGTTGGAAGTGCAAGCGCTGGCTGACACCCGGCGCCTGGCCTACACCGACGAACTGACGGGACTGGCCAACCGGCGCAGCCTCTACGAACATCTGGACCTGCACATGGACGGCAGCTCCGACTGGACAGGTTTCGCGCTCTTGTTGCTCGACCTCGACCGCTTTAAAGAGGTGAACGACGCCCTGGGCCACACGGCCGGCGACCTGCTCCTCGACCAGGTCGGGGCGCGCCTGCAGACGCTGGCAGGGACAGAGCTGATCGCCCGCCTAGGTGGCGATGAGTTCGCCCTCATCCTCGCCCCGGGCTCGGACGGGGCTTCGGCGTTGGCCGCCGGCGAGCACGTCCTCGAGTCCTTCGCTCACCCGTTCGACCTGCTGGACGTGTCCATCCACGCCAGTGTCAGCATCGGCATCGCCCTGTACCCCGACCACGCCGCCTCGCGGTCGGAGCTGATGCGCTGTGCCGACGTGGCCATGTACAGGGCCAAGCGCTCGCGTCGCGGTTTTGCGGTCTACGACCGGGGGTCCGATGTCAACCAAAAGAGCCGCCTCGTGACCATCGAGCAGCTCCGTGCGGCTATTGGCACCGGCCAACTGGTGTGCCATTTCCAGCCCCAGATCGCCGTTGGTTCGGGCCGCGTCGTCGGTGCCGAGGCCCTGGTCCGCTGGCACCATCCCGATCGGGGCCTACTGCCACCGGGCGAGTTCGTCCCCCTGGCCGAGCAGACCGGGCTCATCAGCCTGCTGAGCCGCGCCGTCCTCGACTACGCCCTGGCGGAATGCCGTAAATGGCACGATGCCGGCCACCAGGTCAGTGTGGCGGTCAACCTCGCCGTCAGCGACCTGCTCGACACCACGCTGCCCGCCACGATCGCCGCGTTGCTCGGTGCCCACGGGCTGCGGCCCCGGTCCCTGGTGCTCGAGATCACCGAGAACGCCATCATGGCCGACCCCGAACGGGTCGGCTCGGTCGTGACCCAGTTGCAGGACTTCGGCGTCAGCTTCTCCGTGGACGACTACGGGACCGGGTACAGCAGCTTGAGCTACCTGCGGGACTTCCCCCTCCGCGAGCTGAAGTTGGACCGGAGCTTCGTCACCGGCATGGCGGACAGCCCCAGCGACCAGGCCATTGTCAGGGCCACCGTTTCCCTGGCCCGCTCGCTGGGCCTCCGCCTGGTGGCCGAGGGCGTAGAGACCCGTTCGGACTGGGAGCAGGTTCGCCGCCTGCGTGTCGACGTAGCCCAGGGGTACGCCCTGAGCAGGCCTCAGTGCGCGCAGCACTTCGCCGAGTGGCTGGCGGAGTGGTCGTCGCCGGCCCGAGCCGGCGACCAGCGTGTCATCACCGACCGGTTGGGGCGGGACGACGCCGGCGGCAGCTGCACCGCACGCGTCTGCGCGGGCGCCTCCCCCGGCACCAGCGTCACGTTGGAAGGGGTCGCCTGAGCCTGACGCCTGACGCCGCCCTAGTGTTCGCCGCTCGAAAGGTTGCGCCCGGCTATCAGGTGCACCACCAGTCCCGTCCACCCCGTCTGGTGCGACGCTCCCAGCCCGGCGCCGGTGTCGCCGTGGAAGTACTCGTGGAACCAAACGAGGTCTTTCCAGCCGGCACCCTCCTGGAGCAAACGGTTTTCACCATGGGCCGGCCGGTGCCCGTCCGGGCCGACCAGGAACAGCGAAACAAGACGCCGGGAAAGGTCGTCGGCCACCTCAGCCAGCGACGCCAGGTGGCCTGTGCCCACCGGGTGCTCTACCTTGAGCTCGTCATTGAAGTACCGGCTGTAGCGGTACAAGGCCTCGATGAGCATGAAGTTGAGCGGCAACCAGACCGGTCCGCGCCAGTTGGAATTGCCACCGAAAAGATCAGTCGTGGACTCAGCCGGCTCGTAGTCGATCGACCATGACTGCCCGCCGATGTCCAAACTGAAAGGGTGCAACAGGTGGTAACGGGACAGGCTGCGCACACCGTAGGGAGAAAGCATCTCCTCGGGGTCCAGGACCCAACGCAGCGCTCTCTGCAGGGCTTCGGCTCCCACTATGGACATGAGGCGACGGTCGCTCATCCCCGGCACGCGCGTGTGCGCGGTGCAGGCGGCCAGATCGGGCCTGTTGTCCTCGAACCACTGGGCCCGCTCGGAGAACTCAGGCAACTTGGCGGCCAGGCTGGGGTGGAGGGTCGTGACGGCGAACAGGGGGACGACGCCCACCATCGAACGCACTTTGACCGGGGTGGCGCTACCGTCGGCGAAGCGGATCACGTCGTAGAAGAACCCGTCTTCGATGTCCCACAGGCC
>JBEKNX010000021.1:0-20865 GCA_049522375.1 Acidimicrobiales bacterium
ACCCAAAACGGCCCGGGGGGTCTGTTAGCCGCCGGCCCGGGCTCGGCCTGCGGGCGCTGGTCCCTATCGGGGCGTTAGGTGGACGCCTGCTCGGCGTGGCCCCCGAACTCCTTGCGCATGGCCGACAATACGCGGTCGGCAAAATCGGCCTCGCCGCGAGAACTGAAACGCTCGTACAAGGCCGCCGTCAGGACGTGAGCCGGCACCGCCTCGTCGATGGCCGCCTTGACCGTCCAGCGCCCTTCGCCCGAGTCCGAAACCCGGCCTTTGAAGCTGGAAAGCTTGGGGTCCTGGTGCAGGGCGTGGGCGGTGAGGTCCAGCAACCACGAGGCGACGACGCTGCCCCGGCGCCAGACCTCGGTGATCTCGGCCACGTCCATGTCGTACTGGTAATGCTCGGGGTCGGCGAGAGGGGTGTTCTCGGCGTCGTAGGCGGCCGAGGCGGACTTGCCGATGTTGGCTTTCTCCAACACGCCCAAGCCCTCGGCGTAAGCAGCCATGATCCCGTACTCGATCCCGTTGTGGACCATTTTCACGAAGTGCCCGGCGCCGGCCTGGCCGCAATGCAGGAACCCCTGCTCGGCCCGGCTCGGCGGCCCGCTCCGCCCCGCCGTGCGGGGAGCAGCCTCAACCCCGGGGGCGATGGCGGCGAAGATGGGCTCCAGCCGGTCGACGACCTCCACTTCCCCGCCGATCATCAGGCAGTAGCCGCGCTCGAGGCCGAAAACACCGCCGCTGGTGCCTACGTCCACGAAATGAATGCCTTGCTCCTTCAGTTTGGCGGCGTGGGAAATGTCGTCGTGGTAGTGAGAATTGCCGCCGTCGATGATGACGTCGTCCGGGGAGAGCAGGGCGGCCAACTTTGACACCGTCTCGCCGGTGTAGCCGGCAGGCACCATGACCCAGGCCGCTCTCGGGCGCTCGAGCTTGGCCACGAACTCCTCCAAGCTGGTCGCACCCGTCCCCCCTTGGTCTGCGAGAGCCTTTACGGCGCCGGCATTGACGTCATAAACAACGCAGGTGTGGCCGGCCCGCATCAACCGGCGCACCATATTGGCGCCCATGCGCCCGAGCCCGATCATCCCCAGCTGCATGCCTTCCTCCTAAAGTTGGTCCAAAGTTGGCCGGGCCTCGAGGGTTGGCCCGGTGGCCCGATGGTGCAACCTATCGCCTGCACTGGCCAAGCCCGGGCCTGGTCGTGGTACCATCCGCGTCCCGCCGGGCCGGGTGGGCGAAAATACCCTCGTGAGCCATTACCAGCCCCGCCATGGCATCCCGACCGAAGTGCCGGTACCCTCCAATCATCGGCGGACTGTCGGTGTCGCCGTGGCCGGATCGGCGACGCTGCTGATCGTGGCCGTCATCGTCGTGGTCTCCCTTCCCGGCAACGGGACCGGGCCGGGCCGGGCGGTGGCGACGTCATCGCTCCAGGGGGCGGCGCCCAAGGGCGGCGGGGACGTGCGCACCCGAGGCCGGAGCTCTCTCGGCAGCCCCTCCACCAGCACCCTGGCCGCGCCGCGGGCCACGGGGACGACGAGCCCCGGCGCCACGGCCGGCCCCGCTATCAACCTGGCGGTCCCGGCCGGCTTTGGCCCGTTGCTGCGCAAGGCCTGGGTCGCCGCCGACCCCGGGCGGTCGGGCCTGGTGCGGCGAGACATCGCCTCCACGCTGGCCGGTTCGGTGTTTTACGCCGAGCAGTCGTCCGCCGGCATTTATTGGGCCATTTCCCGCTTCGTCCCGTCACCGCTCCTGGAACAGGCCGCCTCCTCCCGGATCGGGAAGGTGATGCTCGACCAGTTCAACGACGTCTCCGTGTTCGACCAGGTGCCCGGCCATGCGTGGCACTATGTAGGCGCCTTTTCGCCCGGGTCGTGCCCCACCAACGTCCCCAACAGCGTGTCCGCCGCCTGGGGCTTGTGCTCGGTCGGGTCCTAGGCCCGGACGGGAGGGGCCCGGGAGGGACTTCTCAGGGCAAGATGACCCTTCTCAGGGCAAGATGACAAGGTCGTCGCGATGGACAACCTCGGGAGGGACATCGGGAGGCAGGCGGGAAGACTGCCAGCCGGCCCACCCGGCCAGCGCCTTGGCGCTGTGGCGGACCAGTCCTTTGGCGAACACGCCACCGTCCGGGCCGGCGATCTCGACGGCGTCGTCGGGGCCGAAATGGCCCCTGACCTCCCGGACACCGACGGGGAGCAGGGAAACGCCGTCCTGGCACAGGGCCCGCTTGGCCCCGGCATCGACTACCAAGGTGCCGGCCGCGGCCAGGGCAAAGGCGATCCAGAGCTTCCGGGCCGGCAGCCGGGCGAGGCGAGGTTTTACGACCGTGCCCACTCCCGGGTTGCCGGCCAGGGCGTCCTGGAGGACGCCGGGCCGCTCCGCCGAGGCGATGACGACGCGCACGCCCGACCATGCCGCGATTTTTGCCGCCGCCAACTTCGACGCCATGCCCCCACTGCCTCGCTCGGTACCCGCTCCCCCGGCCAGCGACAGTACGTTGTCGACCTCGATCACCTCTTCGACCAGCGACGCCGCCTCGTCGACGCGGGGATCGGCGGTAAACAGCCCGGCGGCGTCGGTCAGCAGGACGAGCAGGTCGGCCTGGAGCAGGTGGGCCACCAGTGCCGCCAGGCGGTCGTTGTCACCGAAGCGGACCTCGTCGTCGGCCACGGCGTCGTTCTCGTTGATCACAGGGACGACGCCCAGGCCGAGCAGGACGTGCAGGGTCTGACGGGCGTGGAGGTACTGAGCGCGGTTCATGAAGTCGAGCGGGGCCAGGAGCACCTGGCCGCCGACCAGGCCTTCGGCGGCCAACGCCCGTTCGTAATGCGCCATGAGCCGGCTCTGGCCCACGGCGGAGACCGCTTGGAGGACGGATGGGTCGCTGGGCCGGGGGCGCAGATCGAGGACCCGGAGGCCGGCGGCGATGGCCCCGCTCGTCACGATCACGACACGCTCGCCTGCCGCGCTCAGCTCGGCAACTTCAGAGCAGAGCTTGGCCAAGGCCTTGTCGTCGACCTGGCCCTGTTCATCGGTCACAGACGAACTGCCGATCTTCACGACAGTGGTGCCCCCGGTGCCCCCGGCCGCGCTCAATCCGGCTCCCAGTCGAACTCGAGACGCCCGATACGTACCCGGTCCCCGGGGCGGGCACCCGCCTTGACCAGCGCCCGGTCCACACCGAGGCGCTTCAAGCGGCCTTGAGCGTAGGCCAGGGCGCCGGCGTCGGTCAGGTCGGACAGCGCCACGGCTCGCTCGGCCTGGCGCCCGCGCACCTCCAGGGCGCCATCGGCCCCCCTCTGGACCACGACACCGGACGGGAGCGGTCGGTGCACGACGAGCCGGCGAGGCCGGGGCTGGACGACCCGGGCCTCGTCCACCAGCTGGGCCAGGCGGCCCAGCAACCAGTCGATGCCCTCCCCGGTACGGGCGGAGATGAGCGGCAGCTCACAGGTCTGGCGCCACTGCTCGGTGGCGAGGTCCGCCTTTGAGCCGACCACGACCCGGGGGCGCTCGAGCAAGGCCGGTTCATAGTTTTCCAGCTCCTTCAACAGCACGCGCTCCTGCTCGACCGGCTCCCGGCCGTCGTCGGGCGCCATGTCCACCAGCACCAGCAAGACGCGGGCGCGTTCGATATGGCGGAGGAACCGGTAGCCGAGGCCCTTCCCCTCGCTGGCCCCCTCGACCAACCCGGGGATGTCCGCCGCCACCAGCTCGTGGTCACCAAAGCGGACGACGCCCAGGTGGGGCTGCAGGGTGGTGAAGGGGTAAGAGGCGATCTTCGGCTTGGCGGCGGAGATCGCCGAGATGAGGGTGGACTTGCCGGCGTTGGGGAAACCCACGATGGCGACGTCGGCCATGACCTTCAGCTCCAGGTTGAGCCAGGCCTCTTCACCGACCTCTCCTTGCTCGGCGAAGCTCGGCGCCCGGCGGCGGTTAGAGAGGAACCGGGCATTGCCCTTTCCCCCTTCGCCTCCCCGACCGGCCAGCCAGCGCATCCCCGCCTCGGCAAGGTCGGCGACCACCTCGCCCGCCGGGTCGCGCACGACGGTGCCTTCGGGGACCGGGACCTCCACGTCGGCCCCCGACCGGCCGTGCTTGCCCTTTCCCTGGCCGTGCGAGCCCGAGGTCGCGCTCCGGTGAGGATGGTCGCGGAAGGAGAGCAACGAAGCGACGTTGTGGTCGGCGACCAACCATACGTCGCCACCTTTGCCCCCGTCGCCACCATCGGGGCCACCGAGGGCCACGTGGGCCTCCCGGCGGAAAGAAACCGCGCCCGCGCCGCCGTCACCGGCCTTCACGTGGATCTGGCACTCGTCAACAAACACTGGAAGGCCCCCGGGCGACGGACGGTACAGCTGGTTAGGGCCCCGCAGCCGAGGCTGGTGAACGAGCCGGCCGTGCAGTTGCCGGCGGCAAGAGTTAGCTGCTGGCCCCGACCAAGGGGTCGACGTCCACCAGGCGACGGCCATTGCGGTTGGCGAAACGGACCTGGCCGTCGACGAGGGCGAAGAGCGTGTCATCGTGGCCCCGCCCCACGCCCGTGCCGGGATGGAAGCGGGTGCCTCGCTGGCGGACGATTATCGACCCGGCGCTCACGGACGCCCCGGCGAAGACTTTGACCCCCAGACGCTGGGCGTTGCTGTCACGGCCGTTACGAGTGCTGCCGCCACCTTTGGTCTTGGACATCTGCTCAAGCCTCCCTGGTGATCGCCGTCACCTCAATGGTGGTGTACCGCTGGCGGTGGCCCCAGGAACGGCGCCCACGGGTCTTGTTCTTATAGACGAAGCCTCGGACCTTGGGACCTTTTTCCTCGCCGACGACGCGGGCGCTCACCTTGGCGCCGGCGAGCTGGGCGGGGGTGGCCAGGACGCTGTCACCGTCCACGACCAGGACGGGAGCAAAGGAAACCTCGGCGCCGGTGGCCTCGCCGAGCAGCTCAACGGCGACGCGCTGGCCCTGTTCGACACGCTCTTGTTTGCCGCCTGTTTTGATCACTGCGTACACGGGAGACAAAGTATACCGGTAATCGGCGGGGCCGGCCCCCCGATAGGCTGGACGAACCTCGTTGCACGATCCTCACGGGATCGGTAGATGAAAGGAAGGGCTCCCAGAATGCCCAGTCCTGAAGGCACCAAAGGCACGGCGACGCTGACCTATGAGGGGACCACAGTTGAGTTGCCCGTGGTGCAGCCGACCCTCGGGCGGACCGCCCTGGACATCTCCGCCCTCGGGCAAAAGGGCCTGTCGGTGCTCGACCCGGGTTACGCGGACACGGCCGCCTACCACTCGGCTATCACGTTCGTCGACGGCGAGGCCGGGCGGCTGTACTACCGGGGCTACCCGGTCGAACAATTGGCCACGTCGGCCTCCTTCCTCGAGGTCGCCTACCTGCTCATCCACGGCGAGCTCCCCAGCGCCCAAACCGCGGACGAGTTCACCAGCCGGGTGCGGGACCCCAAATTGGTCCTCCACGTCGGCATCGAGAGGCTCTTTGACGCCTTCCCCCAGTCGATGCACCCGATGGCCATGCTGGCCATCGCCACCGAGGCATTGAGCGCTTACACCGACGGGGGGGCCAAGAGCTACAGCGCGGCCGGCGTGGAACAAGCCGGTGTCCGCCTGCTGTCGGCGATGCCGATCTTCACCGGCTACGCCCTGTCCACTCTTCGAGGCCTGCCCCGGGGCAAGAGCAACCGTTCGCTCGACTACGCCGAGGACCTGCTCCAGCTCTGCTTCGCCATCCCGGGTAGCGACCACCTCCCTGACAGCGCCACCGCTCGGGCGCTCAACACCCTCCTGGTGCTCCACGCCGACCACGAGCTCAATTGCTCCACGGCCACGCTGCGCATGGTGGCGTCGTCGGGCGCCGGCTTTTACGCCGGCGTTTCCGCCGCCATAAATGCGCTGTGGGGACCGCTGCACGGCGGTGCCAACCAGGAAGTGAGCAGGATGCTGCAGGAGATAAAAGACTCCGGCCTCCCCCTCAGCCACTTCATCAATAAAGCCAAGGACCACGACGACCCCTTCCGCCTCATGGGCTTCGGCCACCGTGTTTACAAGACGACCGACGCCCGGGCCAAGGTGATCCGCGGTATAGCGCTGGACCTGGTGGAAAAGCTCGCCCCGCAAGACCCCCTGCTCGACATCGCTTTGAAACTGGAGGAGGTGGCCCTGGCTGACGAGTACTTCATTTCCCGGCGCCTCTACCCGAACGTCGACTTCTATTCCGGCGTCATCTACAGGGCGATCGGGTTCCCCGACGAGATGTTCACCCCTCTTTTTGCCGTGGGGCGCACCGCCGGTTGGGTGGCCCACTGGCGGGAGATGACCAGTTCCAACGCCAACCGCATCGGCCGCCCCACACAGGTGTACACGGGGCAGACCGAACGGCCCGTGCCCAGGCGCGGGCACGACGCCGCTTCGTAGCCATCCCCGGCCTCTCGGGCCCTAGCCCTCAAGGAGGGAACAGATGTTGGAACGCCCGGTGAGCCCGAGCCCTTACGACCTGCTCCCCGCCGTCCCGGGTTTCGACCTCGAGAGCGACGACATCACCGAAGGTTCGCGCCTGCCCGAGGCCCACGTCGGCGACTGGGCGGGCGGCGGCAACGCCAGCCCGCACCTGCGCTGGTCCGGTTTCCCGGCGGGGACCGCTGGTTTCGCCGTCACCTGTTTCGACCCGGACGCGCCCACCGGCAGCGGTTTTTGGCACTGGGCCGTGGCCGGCCTGCCCGCCTCGGTGACCGAGCTCCGCCGTGGCGCCGGTGGGCCTGCGGGCGACGGGTTGCCCCCGGGGGCGTTCCAACTGCGCAACGACACCGGTCGGACCGGCTATATGGGGGCGGCCCCGCCCAAGGGCGACCGTCCCCACCGCTACATTTTCGCCGTGCACGCCCTGGGCACGGGCCAGCTCGACGTCGAGGCGAGCGCGACACCCGCCGTCCTCGGGTTCAACATGGTGTTCCACACCATCGCCCGGGCCACGCTCACGGCTATTTACCAGGTTGAGTAGTTGCCAGGTGCAGTAGGCGCCGGGCGGTGCGCTCTGCTCGGCCCCGTCAGAGCAGCGACTCATCGAAGACGATGCCGCGTCCGCCGCAGGTAGGGCACGTCTCGGAGTACGACTCGACCAAACCTTCGGAGATGCGCTTGCGGGTCATCTCGACCAGGCCGAGCTCGGAGATGTCGAAAACCTGCGAGCGGGTCTTGTCCCGGGCCAGGGCTTCGCGGAAGGTGTGGATGACCTCGGCCCGGTTGGCCATTATCTCCATGTCGATGAAGTCGATGACGATGATGCCGCCGATGTCCCGCAGCCGCAGTTGGCGGGAGATTTCCTCCGCCGCTTCGAGGTTGTTGCGGAAGACCGTTTCCTCGAGATTGGAGGTACCGACGTTCTTGCCCGTGTTCACGTCTATGACGGTCAGGGCCTCGGTGCGCTCGATGATGATGGAGCCACCGGACGGGAGCCAGACCTTTCTGTCGAGCGCCTTGTGCACCTGCTCATGGACCCGGAACCGCTCGAACAAAGGCAGGGCCTCCTCGGCCGGGTCCACCAGCTCGACGCGATCGGCCAGGTCCGGCGTGATGCTGGTCACGTACTCCCTGACCTGGTCGTAGAGCCGGGCGTCATCGATTACCACTCCGCGGTAGTCGCGGTTGAACTCCTCACGGATCACCCTGACGGCGAGATCGGGCTCCCGGTAGAGCAGCTGAGGCGCCCGGGACGACTTGGCCAGGGCTTGGACATGGTCCCACTGGCGCATCAACCGGGCGACGTCCCGGCCGAGCTCGTCAGCCGTCGCCCCCTCGGCCGCAGTGCGCACGATCAAACCGTGACCGGCGGGGCGGATGTCGTCCAGTATCTTGCGCAGGCGCCGGCGCTCATCGTCGCCCAACCGCTTCGAGATGCCGTACGTGTCGCTCTCGGGGATGAGGACCACGAACCGCCCGGGCAACGACACCTCCTGGGTGAGACGTGCCCCCTTGGTGCCGATCGGGTTCTTGGTGACCTGGCAGATGACGTTTTGGCCCGTGCGCAGCAGTTGCTCTATACGGGCGTCGCGGGCCACGCCGCCCAGACGTCCCCGGGTCGGCTTGGCGTCGTCGGCCGCGGGACGGTCCACTTCATCGTCGTCGTACCTGAGGTCGCCCCGGTAGAGGACGGCGTTTTTAGGCGTCCCGATGTCGACGAACGCCGCCTCCATACCGGGAAGGACGTTCTGGACCCGGCCCAGGTAGATGTTGCCGTCGATCTGGGTGGCGTCGTCGGCAGGACGGCTCACGTAGTGCTCGATGAGCGTCCGGCCCTCGAGCACCGCGATCTGGGTCGCCGTAGGGCCGACGTGGACGACCATGAGGTAACGGCCCAAGGGGCGGTTACGGCGTTCGATGCTCCCGGTCCCCCGCCGAGCTTTGCCCTCCAGGTCGCGACCGGCGGCCTCATCGGACGACGCCATCGCCTTCCCCGAGCTGCGCACAGAGCCTGTCAGCGCCGCCCCGGGCCCAGCTGGGCCCGCCGCGCTACCTGCCGTTGGGGCCTGGCGCGCCGGCGGCTGCCTATCTGGTACCTGCCTCTCCGGCGGGTGGGCGAGAGGGCCGACATCGCCTGCCAAGCTCCGCCGCCGGCGTGGGCGGCGAGCCCGGGCGCCAGCGTCGTCCCCGTCGACCGGGCCGGCTCCGGCCGGCTGGTCGGCTAGGTTGTCGTCGGCTGGGGCCAGGGGCGCCGGCGGCGCGTCCTTGCGTGCCCGGCGCTTGGGCGCCGGAGGCGAACCGGGCCGAGTATCGCCGATCCTCGGCTTGACCACCGTGGCGGCGACGACCGGGACCGCCACAGGAGAGGCAATTTCGGTCACCTCCAGGGTCTCGCCGGGGGCTTCGATGTCCCCGCCACCGTCCGGGCCCACCTCGGGCTCGACCAACGCGACCGCCGCGCCACGACGGCCCCGTCCGCCGCGCGAACCCCGGCGGCGGCGCTTGGGCGCCTTTTCGTCTTCTATGGGCTGGTCTGAGGCCCTGTCCTGAGATTGGTCGCCTCCCGGGGCCCAAGTGCGGGCCGTACCGGGGACGTCCTGAACGCCCTTGCCATCGGCAAGCGCCGGCTCAGGCCTAAGGGGGCCTGCTTCGCCAAGCAGTGGTTCCGACATCGAGATCTTCCCTTCCCAGCGGGCACGCTCCGCAGCGTGCCCTGCGCACGTCGCGACCAGGGCTTTGAATGTCTTCCCTGGCTGAGCCATATGGGCTGCAGCCACGCGCCGTCGCGCTCCATGACCAAATAAACCTGCGGGCTTACGCCGTCGACAAGCCCCCGCCCGGGCGAGTGCCCGACCGGGACCGGCCTGGGTGAAGAGACCCTTGCCGGCCGGCGCGAACTACTCGCCGGCGCCGCACTTCGCGCGTGGCCTACCGCGGCAAAGCTGCTACAAACGCGGGACCACAGCCGGCTCACCTGTCAGCTCCAGGCGCTGGCGCGCCTACCGGCTCAGGTTGCCTGGCCATCCCGAACGAGGTCATCTCCACAACCGAGTGTAGCGACGAATGTCCGCCAACCTCGGGGGATACCTGAGCCGACCCTGAGCTCAGCCTGAGCCTTAGCTGAACCGGCGCATGCTCACGTTGACGACCAAGCCGATCGCCACCCAGTCGATGACCATCGAAGAGCCACCGTAACTCATGAAAGGTAGGGTGATCCCCGCCACGGGCATGATGCCCATGGTCATGCCCACGTTCTCGAACGCCTGGAAGGCCAGCATGGCCAGCACTCCCACACATATGAGCGTCCCGGCCAGGTCCCGGGACGTGACGGCGGCTCGGCCGGAACGCCAGATGACGAACAGGAACAGGGCCAGCAGCAGGGCCGAACCGCCGAAGCCGAACTGCTCCGCCACGGCGGTGAAGATGAAGTCCGTCGACTGGTTGGGCACATAGGAGAGATTGGTCTCCAGGCCCTTGAACAGGCCCTTGCCCCACAGGCCGCCGTCGGCGATGGCCGCCTTGGACTGGTCGAGGTTGTACTCGATGGTGGCGGCGTAGGGGTTGGCGCTGCCAGCACCGGATTTGGCGACTCCGCTCGGCGCCGTGAGGAAAGTGGTGAGACGGTCCTTCTGGTACTGCTTCAGCACGCCGAGCTGGAGCACTCCCCCGATGCCCAGCGCGGCCACCAAGGCCAGGGCGACCATGTGCCTGCCCCTGGTGCCGGCCATCAACAGCATCCCGACCATCACCACGGCCAGCACCATGGCGCTGCCCAGGGCGTCCTGCTTGTAGATCAGAAGGAAGGGCAGGACAGAAAGGCCCAGCACCAAGAGCAGCACCCGGCCCGAAACGGTGCCCTTGCGGCTGGCCAGTAGGGCGGCGAGCGACAGGATAAGGCTCACCTTGACTATCTCGGACGGTTCGACCTGGATGCTCCCGACCTGGATCCACGAAGTGGCGCCCAGCTCGGCCCGGCCCACGACGAGGGTGGCCATGAGGAGCAGCAGGCTCCCGACATAGAGCACGGGCGCCCAGGAGAGGTAGCGCCTGTAGTCGATCAACGCGGTGGCAACAAAGGCGGCCAGGCCTACGACGGCGTAGATGGCCTGCTTCTTCATCGTGGAATGGGGGTTGTCCCCGGCCACGGCCAGGGGGGTCCGGGTCGTCGAGTAGACCATGAGCACGCCCAGGGCCGAGATGGCGGCGGCGGCGGCGATCAGCAGCACGTCGACGTGGCGCCAGGCCGGGCTGACCACGGGCCGGCGCGGCACGGTCGTACTGGCGCTGGGGGCCGGGCGCGGCAGGGTCATGTACGCCATCAGCCGGCCGCTCCCGTAGTCGTCGTGGGACCGGCCGGGCGCTTGTGCGCCGGCTGGTTGAGCCCGAACAAGGTCTGGTACTCCTGTTCGACCGCGGGCGCGGCGACATCGGCGCCATACCCGGACTGCTCGAAAACAGCGTCCACGGCGAAGCGGGGGTCGTCGGCGGGGGCGAAACTGGCGAACACCGACGTGTCCTGCTTGTAGGCCGGCCAGGTCAGGTAACCAGCGCCGCAGCCGGTGCTGGTGGCGCAATAGCTGTCGACCTGAGCCGTACCCGTCTTGCCGGCCACGGGGTACTTGCTCAGGGGGAAGTTCTCGAAAGCGGTGTAAGCAGTGCCCACAGAAGAGGCGGTGACGCCCTCGAAGCCCTGCAGCATGGCGGCCCGGTCGTAAGCCGATGGCATGGTCACGTGGTCCTTCACCTGCGGGTAGAAGAGCTTAAGGATCTCCCCGTTGGCTCGGGCGCTGTGCCCGGGGGCCTCCACGGCCAGGGCGACCTCGGGCGTGTAAAGAGCCCCGCCATTGGCGAAAGCCGCGTAGGCGTCAACGAGCTGGAGGGGCGTCACCAGGTCCTGGCCTTCGCCGATGGCCTCCTGCACCTCGAAACCAGGCTCCCAGTTGCCGTCGGGGTAGGCCCTGGGGTACTGGTAGTGCATCTTGGCGATGATCTGGGCGTCGGGGACGAGCCCGGGTGCCTCGACGGGCAGGTCGATGTGGCTGTAGTGCCCCAGGCCGTACTGAGAAGCGACGCTCTGGAGGGGGTCGGGCCCCTTCAGGTCCTTGCCGAAGTCGAACTGCTCGTAGAACTGGCCACCGATGCTGTAGAAGTACGTGTCGCTCGACTCGGTAATGGCTTGGGCCAGGTCGACGTCCCCCAGTTGCGTGTTGTCGTTGTCGTTGAAGATCTGGCCGCCGATCGAATAGGAGCCTCCGTCGTAATAGACCGTGTCAGGCGTGCGCAGGCCATAACGCAGCATGGCCGTGGCGGTGATCAGCTTCCAGGTCGACCCGGGCGCGTAGCCGGTGCTGATGGCCCTGTCGATGAGGGGGTAGTTGTTGGCCGGGTTGTTGTAGTACGACCATCTGGCCTGGCTGATGCCCCCTATGAAATCGGCCGGGTTGTAATCGGGATAAGTGGCCAGCGCCAGGATCTGCCCGTTGCGGGGGTCCTCGACCACCATCGACGCCGCCGGCGCCCGGAAATTGTGGAAGCTCACGTGGTCCACCATCCCACGGGCCTTGACCACCCAATCGTCCAATGCCTGCACCGCCGACTGCTGGTCCGCCAGCGAAATGGACAGGACCAGGTTGTCACCGGGCACAGGCGGGGAGACCATGTAGCTGTTGAGCACGTGGCCCTGGGAGTCGACCTGCACCTTTTCCACCCCCGGACGGCCCCGGAGGTAGTTCTCGAAGCTCTCTTCCACGCCGACCTGCCCGATCACCGAACCCGTCCCGTAGCAGTCGACGCCGGCGCCGCATTTCTCGTCCTTGTCCTGCGCGTACTCGGCCCCGGTGATCTGGCTGACATAACCGAGGATATTGGCCGCCGTCTCGCCGTCGGGGTAATAGCGCACCGGTTGGGCCTGGACCACTACGCCGGGTAGGAGGGACTGGTTCTCGTCTATGGCGAGCACGGTGGCGGTGCTTACCCCCTCGGCGACGGGCACCGGCTGGTACGGGCTGTACTGGACACTGTCGATGGCCGCCTTCACCTTGGCCACCGGTTCGCCCAGCAGGGCGGAAAGCTCGTCGACGACACCTGGGTGGGCCGCCTCGGCCCCGGGCAGGACGGTAACGACCTGCTCGATCCGGTTACCGGCCAGCAACACGCCGTTGCGGTCGAAGATCTCGCCCCGGGGCGCCGGGAGGTAGACCGTTTCGAGGCCCTGAGTGGCGACCTGGGCGACGGCGGGGGTGCCGGCCTCGACACCCTGCAGGAACCAGAGCCGGCCGAAAAGGGCGGCGAAGAGGCAGGCCACTACGACCAGCACGGCCGTGGCCCGCAGCCGCAGGGAACTTGGCTCCGCCGGAGGCGGGGTAACCGCTTGAGCCATCCGCTTTACCGTACCCCGGCCCGGGCCCGCCGCCGGCGGCGGGCCCGCACGCTGGCGTGACGACGGCTCGACAGGTCCCCGGTGGCCGTCCCGCCCGGCGTCGCCGCGCTCAGGGCCCCCGGGGCCACGGCCGGCCCGGCCAGGGCCCAGCGCATCAAAACGAACGCCGGGAGGGAGAACAATGCGGCGTAGCAGGCCTCGACCAGCGCCACTCCGGCCAGCCAATGGCTGCCGCCGGCCAACAGCTGGGACTGTCCCACCAGGTAGCCGAGCACGACGAAGAGCACGACGCCCAGAACCGTCCCGCCCGCCGCCACCAGCGGGACCATGAACATTCGGGACCGCAGGACCTCGGTGCCGGCCCACCCGACGACAAAGCCGGCCAGGCAGGCCGCGAGCGCCGAGAGCCCGAACGGCGTGCTCTGCAGGAAGAGGTCGCTGACCAGCCCGGCACCGAAGCCGACGACGGCGCCCGTATCGGGACCACCCACGAAGCCGGCGCAAACGGCCAGCAGAACCAGGAGGTCAGGGGCGACATCGTCAACGCGCAGGTCGTCGCCGAAGGTGGTCTGCAGGAGGATCCCCAGGGCCAGGAGCAGGGCGACCTTGAATACCGTCCGGGCCCAGGGAGCGCTCACTCTCCCACCCCGCTCATCCCGTCCCGCTCATCCGGTCTGGGGCGACCACAGCAGCACCCGGACAAACTGCAGGTTGACAAGGTCGGCGAACGGGCTCACTGATATGGCGAGCTGCAACGCGCCAGACGGTGAGCCCACGGAGAGGACCTGGCCGACGGGGATGCCGGCGGGGAAGTGCTCGAGCTCGAGACCGCTGGTCACCAGGTCGTCACCGCGGCGCACGCGCGACCCCACATTGACGTCCTCGACCTGGAGCGGGTTGCCCTCGCCCTCGCCCACGGCGGCGCCCACGACACCGGTACCGACCACCCGCACTCCCACGGTCACGCTGGGGTCGTCGACCAGGGTCACCGTGGCCAGCTGGGCGGAGACGGACGTGACGCTGCCGATGAGCCCTCCGGCCGAAACCACGGGTTGGCCGACCGAAAGACCGCTGGCCGAGCCCCGGTCCAATTCGATGGTCTGCTCGAAATTGGCGGCCCCGAGGTCGACGACCTGCGCGGCCACGCTCGGGATGGCGGCCAGGTACGGGAGGTTTTCCTGAGCCAGGACCTGTGCGGCCTGGGACTGTTCCCCCATAGCCTGCACGGCTGCCGCCTGGTCATCGGCCACCTGCTGGCGCAGCAACTGGTTCTGATCTTCCAACGCCTGGTAATTGAGCGCGCCGTAAAGAAAATTCCCCACCGGCTGTAAGAGCGAATGAACGCCGGACTGGAAAGGGTTGGCAACCTCCCGGGCATAAGAGCGGGCTCGGGCGAAAACGCCGCTGTTGCCGTTGCGGTCGGAAAGAGTCACCAGCGTCACGCCCACCAGCACCAGGACCAACAGCAAGAACCCGCCGCGGGGGCGATGGGGAGCAGCCACGGCTGCGAACAGCCCTTATCGGGAACTGGTCATGAGCACGTCAGACAGAACACCCAGCTGCTCGAGGCACTGCCCGCTGCCGAAAGCGACGGACTGCAACGGGTTGTCGGCAATAACGATCGGCATGCCCGTTTCCGCCGCCAGGCGGGCGTCCAGGCCGTGCAGGAGGGCGCCACCCCCGGTCAGGACGATGCCTTGCTCCATGATGTCCGCCGCCAGCTCGGGCGGCGTCTTGTCCAGGGTCACCTTGACGGCATCGACAATGGCGGCCACCGGTTCCTCGATCGCCTCCCGTATCTCTTCGGTGTTCGTCACTATGGTCTTGGGCAAGCCCGTGATGAGGTCGCGGCCCCGGATCTCGGCGCTCACTTCGTCCTGGAGGGGGCAGGCCGAACCGAGGGCGATCTTGATCTCCTCCGCCGTGCGCTCCCCCAAGGCCAGGCTGTACTCCTTCTTGATGAACTGGATGATGGCCTCGTCCAGCTCGTCCCCGGCGATACGCACCGACTGGCTGGTCACGATGCCCCCCATGGAGATCACGGCCACTTCGGTCGTGCCGCCACCGATATCGACCACCATGTTCCCGGTGGGCTCGTGCACAGGCAGCCCGGCCCCGATGGCGGCCGCCATCGGCTCCTCGATGATCCACGCCTGGCGGGCGCCGGCCGCCTCGGCGGCGTCCATGACGGCCCGCTTCTCCACGCCCGTCACGCCCGAGGGCACGCATATGACCATGTCGGGCTTGGACAGCCGTCCCGGGTGGACGCGGCGGATGAAGTAGGCGAGCATTTTCTCGCAGATCTCGAAGTTGGCGATCACCCCGTCGCGCAGCGGCCGTACGGCCAGGATGTGGGCCGGGGTGCGCCCTATCATCCGCTTGGCCTCCAGGCCGACAGCCAGGGGCCGGCCGTCGCGGATGTCGATGGCGACGACCGACGGCTCGTTCAGTACGATGCCGCGACCCTGGAGGTACACCAGCGTGTTGGCCGTACCGAGGTCCACAGCCAGACCCCGTCTGAAGGATGAGAACATTCTGTCGCGCACGGTCAGGAAGCCTCCTAGCATGACGCGGCACGGGAGCCCGACCACAAGGCTAATGCCGTGGCTGCACTGGTGCCAGCCTGAGTGCCTGACCCCAGGTTAGGGCCTCAGGAGGCTCTTCGGGCCTCGCCCCGTCCCTACGGGAAGAAGAGGGCTATTTCGCGTCGGGCCGACTCGGCACTGTCCGAGCCGTGTATCAGGTTTTCCGTCATAGACGTGGCCAGGTCACCACGTACGGTGCCCGGGGCCGCCTGAGCCGGGTTGGTGGCGCCCATCATGGTCCGCACCACTTGCCAGGTGCCCACGGGCCCTTCGATCACGGCCAGCAGGACAGGGCCACGGGTGATATGGGCGATGAGGCTGTCGTAGAAAGGCTTGCCGACGTGCTCCCCATAGTGGGAAGCCGCCGTCTCGTTGTCGACCTGGCGCATCTCGGCCCGCACCAGGCGCAGGCCCCGGCGCTCCAGGCGCCCGAGGATCTCGCCTACCAGGCCGCGCTCGACGGCGTCGGGCTTGCATATGACCAGGGTCCGCTCAGTGTTAGCGGCTTCGGCCCCGGCATTGGATGTGTTGGCTAGCTGTCCCTGTCCCACCACCGAGCGAGGATAGTGGGCCCGGGCCAGGCTCAGGTGAGGCGCTGGCCCGCCTCCAGGTCATGCTCGCCGACGAGGGCCGGGCGAGCGGCCCCAACGGTGTAGAGCGAGCCCGTGACGAGCACCAGGTCGTCTTCGCCTGCCGCAGCCAAGGCCACCTCCAGCGCCTCGGCCACCGACCCCGTGGCCACGGCCCGACAGCCCAGGGACCGGGCCACGGCGGCGACATCTTCGGCCCTCTGCGCACGAGGAGATGGAGGCGGGCACGTCACCACCAGCCGGGCCGTGCCCGCATCGAGCGCCTCGAGCATCTCCAGGGCGCTCTTCCCGCTCAACATGCCGACGACGAGGATGTGGGCACGGTCGGGCCCGAACTCCTCGCGCACGGCCGCCGCCGACGACTGGGCCCCGGCCACGTTCTTGGCCCCGTCCAGCACCACCAGCGGTCGCTGGCGCACGACCTCCAGGCGGCCCGGCGAGCTCACCGAGGCGGCCGCCGCAGCCACAATGGCGGGCTCGAGCGGGCGCCCGAAGAATGCCTCCGTCCCCACCAGGGCGGCCATGAAATTGTCGGCCTGGTGGCGGCCGTGGAGGGGAAGGTAGATGCCTTCATAGCGGGCGCCCGGGGTGCGCAGGTCGACCAGCCGCCCTCCCACCGCCATCACATTGGACTCGACGGCGAAGTCACGGCCTGCCAGCCACAAGGTCTCCGCGCCCTCGGCCGCGAAGATGTCGTAGAGCTCGGGATCGGTCTCCCCGAGGACCAGGGTCGCCCCCGGCTTTACGATGCCGGCCTTTTCCCGGGCGATGTGCTCCCGGGTCGGGCCCAGGAGCTCGGTGTGGTCCAGCGCGACGTTGGTCACTATGGAAACGGTCCCGTCTACGACGTTGGTGGCGTCCCAGCGCCCACCCATGCCCACCTCGACGACGGCCGCGTCCACGGGACGGTTGGCGAAATACCCGAAAGCGGCTGCGGCCATGAGCTCGAACCAGCTAGGCCGCAGGCCCTCGCCCAGCAGCGGCTCGAGGTCAGCCAGTTCGCTCAGGACCTCCGCCAGGTCGGCGTCGCTGATCGGCTCCAGGTTGACCATGAGGCGCTCGTTGATCTTTTCCAGATGAGGGCTGATGAAAGTGCCGACGGTGAGCCCCTTGAAAATGAACAGCTGGGTGAGGGCCCGTGCCGTCGAGGTTTTCCCGTTGGTGCCCGTCACGTGCACGGCCGGCTGCTTGTCCTGCGGGTCGTCCATCAGCTCGACCAGGGCGCGCACCCGTTCGGGCCGGGGGACGCGCAAGCGCGCGTCAGCCAGTATGCGCTCGAGGTTTTGGTGGCGGTCGAGCCACGCCAGAGCGTCGCCCAGGTTCATTTCTTAACTGGCAGCGCGCCGCGTCCTGGGCTCTTTGTGGACCGCGTCGGTGCGTGGCACGAGCGTCGGGTTGACCCTTTCCAGCACCACCGAGCGGTCGATGACGCACTTACCGATGTCCGAACGGCTCGGCAGGTCGTACATGACTTCGAGCAGGACCTCTTCCAGGATGGCCCGCAAGCCCCGGGCACCCGTCCCCCGCAGCATCGCCTGCTCGGCGACCGCCTCCAGCGCGTCGGAGCTGAACTCGAGCTCGACGCCATCGAGCTCCAGGACCTTGTGGTACTGCTTCACCAGCGCGTTCTTGGGCTCGGTCAGGATGCGGATGAGAGCCTGCTTGTCGAGCGTCGAAACCGTCCCGAGCACGGGCAAGCGGCCGACGAACTCGGGGATGAGCCCGAACTTGAGCAGGTCCTCGGGCAGCACGTGCGAGAGGAGCTCGTCTTCGTCCGCGTCATGGGCCCGGCGGATCTCGGCCCGGAAGCCGATGCCCTGTTTGCCCAGGCGGCTCTGTACCATCCGGTCCAGGCCGGCGAACGCCCCCCCACAGATGAACAGGACGTTGGTGGTGTCGATCTGGATGAACTCCTGGTGCGGGTGCTTGCGCCCGCCCTGGGGGGGCACCGAAGCGGTCGTGCCCTCCAGGATCTTGAGCAAGGCCTGCTGGACGCCCTCGCCGGAGACATCCCTGGTGATCGACGGGTTCTCGCTCTTGCGGGCGATCTTGTCGATCTCGTCGATGTAAATAATGCCGGTCTCGGCCTTCTTGATGTCGTAGTCGGCGGCCTGGATGAGCTTCAGGAGGATGTTTTCGACGTCTTCTCCGACATAGCCGGCTTCGGTGAGCGCCGTCGCGTCGGCAATGGCGAAGGGCACGTTGAGCATCCTGGCCAGGGTCTGGGCCAGGAACGTCTTCCCGCAGCCGGTCGGGCCGAGCAGGAGGATATTGGACTTCTGCAGCTCCACGTCACCATCGGCGTAGCCCCCCGCCTGGACCCTCTTGTAATGGTTGTAAACGGCGACCGAGAGGATCTTCTTGGCCCGCTCCTGGCCTATCACGTAGTCGTTGAGGAAGTTGAAAATCTCGGTGGGCTTGGGTAGCTCGTCGAAGCGCACCTCCGCCGGCTCAGACAGCTCCTCTTCGATGATGTCGTTACAAAGGTCTATACATTCGTCGCAGATGTAAACGCCGGGACCGGCGATGAGCTTCTTGACCTGCTTTTGCGATTTCCCGCAAAAAGAGCACTTGACCAGCTCGCTCGACTCGCCGAACTTGGCCATGTCTCTCCTCGGTGCTCAGGCTACGCCGGCGGCCAGAGGGACGCCGGCCAGCTCACGGGTCGTGATCACTTCGTCAATGATGCCGTACTCCTGGGCTTCGGCCGCGCTCATGATGAAGTCCCTATCGGTATCTGACATCACCTTATCCAGGCTTTGCCCCGTGTCGAGGGCGATCATCTCGTTGAGCAGGTCCCTCATCCGGATGATCTCCTTGGCCTGGATCTCGATGTCGGCCGCCTGGCCCGCAGCTCCTCCATAGGGCTGGTGCAACAGGATGCGCCCGTGGGGCAGGGCGTAGCGCTTGCCCTTGGTGCCTCCGGCCAGGATCACCGCCGCCGCCGAGGCGGCTTGGCCGTAGCAGAAGGTCGAGATGTCGTTGCGCACGAACTTCATGGTGTCGTACACCGCGAACAGGGCCGTGATATCGCCCCCGGGCGAGTTGATGTAGATGCTGATGTCCTTGTCGGGGTTCTTGTACTCGAGGTAGAGCAGCTGCGCGCACACGGCGTTGGCCACGTAGTCGTCGAGCGGGGTCCCCATGAAGACGATGTTCTCCTCGAGCATGCGGGAGAAAAGGTCGTAGCCCCGTTCGCCCCGGTTGGTCTGTTCGAAGATGCCCGGGACGTGGTACTGGCTGACCACTTTCATTCAGCCTCTCCCAGTTCGTCGGAGGCGACGCGGGCAGCAACGGCACTAGGGAGCTGGTCCGTGCTCTGACCTGCGCTTACCAGCAGTGCCCGGTCCACCTCGCTACCCTCCTCGTCGGTTACCTCGGCGTGTTCGACCAACCAGTCGAAAGCCTTGCTCTTCTTTAGATCCGAGCGTACCGCGAGACGCCGCCCTGCGCGCTCGACCTGCTCCTTGAAAACCGCCGCGTCCACCCCCGAGCCCGCCGCCATGCGTTCCATGAAGGCCTCGAGCTCCGACTCTGAGGGCTCTATGCCCAAGGCGTCGGCCACCGCTCTCAGGGCCAGGTCGACTTTCACAGTGGGTACGGCCTGGGTACGCAGCTCGGCGATCAGCTCCTCCAGAGTCCGGCCCGTTGCCTCCAGGTACCGTTCCAGGCGTACGCCCTGAGAGTCGAGCCGGCGGCCCAGCTCCTCGGCGCTGCGCTGCACCTCGGCGTCGACCAGCACGGCCGGGGGCTCCTCGTCTACCAGGGCGACCAGGGCCTCGAGGGTGCCGTTGCGCAGGCCCATGGACGCCTGCACCCTCTTGATATCGGACATCCTGGTCTCGATGTCCTTTCGCAGCTCAGCCACAGTGGGGAACTCCGAAGCCTCCGACGCCCACTCATCGGTGACCTCGGGCAGGACTTTCTCCTGCACCTGCTTCACGACGACTTGCACCTGGACCGGGGTACCCCCCAGGTCGGCCTCGAAGTCAACCGTCTGGCCCGCCTTGGCTCCGGGAAGGTGCTCGTCGAGCTCGGGCAGGTCGTTGCCGGCACCCAGTTCGACCGAGTAGTCGGTATAGGACATCCCCGCCACTGCTTGGCCGTCATTGGTGGCGCTCATGTCGATGACGACGCTGTCGCCGGCGCGGGCCTCGCGTTCGACGGGCGCCAGCGAGGCGAAGTTGCCCCGCAGCCGGTCGATCTGCCTGCTCATCTCTTGTTCGGTCACCACCGGGCTGGGCACGGTCACCTTCAAGGAGTCGTAACCGGTCAGCTTGAGCCGGGGCCTGACCTCCACCACAGCGTCGAAGGCGACGGGCCCGTTGTCCTCGCCGGCGGTGACCTCTATCTGAGGCTCGTTGATGGCGTCGACGGCCTTGTCCCGGACGGCGCGGCCATACCAGTAGGGAATGTGCTGCTCAAGGGCCTCGTGCCTGGCCGCGGGCCGCCCGATCCTCGCCTCCAGCACCCGGCGGGGCGCCTTGCCGGGACGGAACCCGGGCACCCGGAGCTCCCGAGAGAACTTCGCGAACGTTTCGTCGATGGCCTGCTCGACCTCTGCTTCCTCCACCTCGACCGAGAGCTTGACCTTGTTGCCCTCCAGTGGAGCTATTTGGGCTTTCATATGAGATGCGGAGCCTACTGTGCCCGCAGTGGCTTGGAGCGCCGCGGTAAAAAGGCCTGGTAGCGTAGGTGCACGGCCCTACCGGGGAGTAGCGCAGTTGGTAGCGCACCTGCTTTGGGAGCAGGAGGCCGGGGGTTCAAGTCCCCCCTCCCCGACCCTCCCGACCTGCTACGATGCGGCGTTGAAGGGCTCGGAACCCCATACAAGAAACC
>JBEKNX010000022.1:0-20843 GCA_049522375.1 Acidimicrobiales bacterium
AATCATAACCCAAAACAAAAAAACGCTATTGACTTCACAAAGGACATGTGCAGAACCGGACTAAACCTCCAGGCCGACAACCCGCGAGGCCCCGATCTCGGCTACGAGGTCGATCTCCCGGCGACCGGCCTCGGCCCGCAGGTGGTGCAGCACGGGCCGAGGCTGGCTGAGCGCCACTTCCGGGCGCAGCTGCATGATGGCGAAGGCGTCGAACCACCGGCCGACCAGGTCGGCGTCCCCAAGTACCGTCGACGCGTCGAGGCCGGCAGCGGCCGCCGCCAGGGCGGGGTCAACGAAGTAGCGCTTGGCTTGCTTGATGAGCCGGCTAAGGCGATTGCTGGCCCACGCGGGTACGACGTCGAGCACGTAGAGGTTCTTGAGGAGCTGCTCATAGCCCGCGGCGGTCTTGGCGTTGACGTCTGCCGCCCGGTACAGGGTGGCGTCAGACGGGCGCGAGCGCCCGTGATCATTACCGCCGGGAAGTCGGCCAGCCGCTCCGCCAGGTGCGCGTCGGCCATGCGGGCACGGTACGGAGGGGCCATGCTCATGACGCCAGGCGGAGTGTAGGGCTGTCGGCTACCAGTTCCACGCGGGTGACACTACCAATTTCACGCGCAGTCGACTACCAATTGCCCGCGTTTCTTGCCCGACGATACGCCGTCAACGCTCCGGAGACCGAGGTGAGCCCTGGTCGCCGGACCGTCCCAGCGGACCTCTTGGACAGGCCTGTTCGTCCACTCGGTGCCGGCACTGTCCCGACCGCCCGGTACTGCTGGCGGCTTCGGGCCCGAGCAAGCTGGTCGCGTCGGGCGGTTGTCGACCGGACGCAGGCGTCGTCGAGCGTCGCGCTCCGGGCGCGCCTGGCCGATCTCTCGGGCACCGACCGGGCGCAGAATGTTCCGTATGGCGCTGCCCAGTGCCGAACCCCTTGACCAGGGCGAAGATGCAGATCGACGGGTCGGCGCTCGTGCATCAGCGCCAGCGCCCACGCCAGAACACGTCGCCAGAAAGCGCAGCCACACCCAACCTTGCCGGCAGCTAGATGATGGTTGGGGTGCCGGCGCGGTTGGGCGAGCGGGACTCCATCCGAAGGGACGCAATGGCTGACTGAGTTCATGCGGCAGACCGGCGCTGGAACCTTCGTGGCGCAGGACGCATACTGCCCGTGTGCCTCTTCGCTTCGGACCCGCTCCCCTGCTTGACCCACTCGCTCCCGTCCAGCACCGGCCTGCCACTGCGCTCCTCCGGCATTGGGCGAGCCTCGTGGTCCCGGCCCTGGTAGCCATTGGCCTTGCGGCCCTGCTGGGCGAGCCTGCCGCCGAGGCCAGCCCAGCCGCTGCGGTCCACGGCGTGGTCGACACCGCCTGCAAAGGCGGGGCCGGCGTGGGCATCCCTTCGCCGGCGTCCCCTGCTGAGGCGGGCTCCGAAGTCGCCACGACCATGTTGCCGAGCGGGGTGAGCATCGTGGTGGTGTCCGCCGGGTTCCCGACGGCAGCCGTCGCCACCGTGCACGCCTTCACGCCGGGCTGCGTCCCGGACACGTCCTTCGGGCAAGGCGGCTCCGAACAGCTGTCCTACGAAGGCCGGGACTTCACCATCAACGCCGCCGCCCCGGCCGTCGGGGGTGGGCTGGTCCTCGCTGGCCAGACGAACTCCGCTGACCAGATCGGCACCGGGTGGCTTGTCGCGCACCTGGGCCCGAGCGGCCGGCTCGACCCGTCTTTCGGGGTGGGCGGCTGGGCTGAGCTGCCGTGGTCAGGCGGGGCGTCGGCGGTCGACCAGGAGCCGTCGGGCCGCATCGTCTTCGCCGGTACGCAGGGCAGCGGTTGTTGCGAGCACGAGTGGGTGGGCGAACTGAGCCCACGAGGGGCCCTCGTCAGCGGCTTTGGGATCGCCGGGCGCACCAGCCTGACCGTCACAAGGGACGACTCTGGTGCCGGCCAGGTCGCCGTCGAGCCTGATGGTGAGATCCTGGTGGTCACCGGGGGCGGGAACATGGGGTGCTGGGGCGTCACCGTGTCGGCGTTGACTGCTTCGGGCTCGCCTGTGCCCTCTTTCCAGCAGCACTTCAACGCTGCGATGGGCGCGCAAACGACCTTCGTCGGCAGCCTCGTCGTCCACGACGGCGGTTTCCTCCTGGCCGGCACCGGTCAGGCAGGTTGTGTAGAGAACGCGCCGAGCCCGACAGCGGTGGGACGCATCATCGCTTTCGGGCCTAGTGGCGGGCTGGACAGGAGCTTTGGCACCGACGGCCAGGTACGCTTCAGCTCCCCGATGGAAGACCCGGTATGGGCCTTGGCTCAACAAGACGGCGGACTGCTCGTGGCCGGCGTGGCGGTCAGCTTCCAGCCAAACGCTCAGAGCCCGCTGACCCTCAACCTGTTGCGCTTCTCAGCGAAAGGGCACCTCGATCCCGGCTACGGGCACGGTGGTGTTGCTGAGCTCCAACTGCAGCACTTGAGCCCGTCTGCCGCCATAACCAACGGCCGGCTGAACGCAGTCGTGTGCAGCTCCACTACCCGCAACGCCTTCTGGCTCACGGAACTCCTCGGTTAGGGCATGGACCTGACTCCCTGAAAGTCGTCCACACGTTGTCAGCGCGTGGCAACACCAGCGCCCGCCCAGAACAACCACTGTTGCGCTGCCCCAAACAGTGAACGATTCGCTCGGGCAGCGCTCATAGCGACGGCTCCGCGTGCTCGGCACCGGCGTGGTTCTGAGCACATAATCCCTGGTCGGCAGCCGCTTCTCGTGACTTACCCATGCACCGTTGTCGGAGGTGCAGGACTGCTAGCCGCTGTCCTACAGCCAAAACCGGTTGCCTCGGCCCTTGGCGCTCGGCGACAGTTGTTGCCATGACCGAGTACCGAGCCGAACTAGACGCTGAGGTGACCTTCTCCAACGGAGGGAGGCTCAGCGCCGAGGGGTTCCGAGTCGACCTCCCCGGCCCTGGCACCACTGAACGCGAGATCGGCGAGCTATTCGTGGCCTCCCTCGGCCTGCTCATGACTGAAAGAGTCCACCTGGCCCGGGTACGTGTGTTCCCCGAGGCCCACAAAGGGACCAGGAACGGCCCAGGCGGCACCAGTCGATCGGCAGGTTTAGAAGAGGAGCGGCAATGGCGCCTGGTGGAGCTGTCCCATCTGATCGAGGCAGGGATGACGACTTATCCCGGGTTGCCGGGGCCCGAGGTCACGCCTCACCTGACCAGGGAGGCGTCCAGGTCTTTTTACGCCCCGGGCACTGAGTTCGCCATCGACCGGGTGAGCATGGTCGGCAACACCGGGACCTACCTTGACAGCCCCTATCACCGCTATCCCGACGGCGCCGACCTGGCCGAGCTCCCGCTGGGCTCGTTGGCCGACCTGCCTTGTGTGGTCGTGCGCACTATCGGGAGCGCGGCTCGGGCCATCAGTGTGGGCGCGTTGGCGGGGCTCGACGTCGCCTCCTGCGCCGTCCTTCTGCACACCGGTGGTGATGAGCACTGGGGCACACCCCGCTACGGCGAGGACGCTCAGTACCTAACCGAGGACGGGGCGCGCCGGCTAGTGGAGCACGGGGTGCGCTTGGTTGGCATCGACGCCGTGAACATCGATGACACGACCACGCGAGCGAGGCCCGCGCACAGTGTGCTGCTCGGTGCGAGGGTCCCCGTGGTCGAGCACCTGACGGGGCTCGGGCAGTTGCCCCCGACCGGGGCCCGCTTCAGCCCCGCACCGCCCCGTTTCGCGGCCTTCGGTACTTTCCCTGTTCGGGCCTATGCCGCCGTCCCGGCACCAGGGGGGAGCCCGGCGGCGACCGCCACGTCCGACTAGCTTGGCCGAGCTTGGTTCACAACTCGCCCTGCTGCCTGCATGATTGGTGATAGCGCCAGATTTCCTCTTATGCGCTCCCGAGAACCCCTTATCTTTCATGCGAAATACGTCCAGTACGACGGCTACGGGCGCAAACAACCAGGCCAGCAGGGGCGCCAGAACGTGCGCCAGCGAACTCGGCTCGTCATGGTCGCCAACGGAGACGGAAGGTGTAGCGACGGATGACCGAGTAGCGGTTGGCGAACCAGGTCCTGGCTCCCGGCCCGAGCGTGTTGAACCACAATTGGGCCAAGAACTCCGAGCTCGCCCCTCTAGGGGTCCCAACCCCCCGGCGGCGCCGGAAGGCTCTCGAACGGTGACGCGCTTCGATCTGCCTGAAGTGCATCTCGTCAAGCTTGTCGCCGAGCGGGGCTTCGACCCGGCTGAGCCAGTACCTTTCCAAGGCTGCGGACTGTGGCTCCGAGAGCCTCTCCTTGCTGGCGAGGCGGCGCGCATGCTCGACCTCGACGGAGCGGAGCGCCCAGTGGTCGGCAAAGCGGTGGACCCTCCCAAAGGGGAGCCGGGCAAAGCGCTCGTCCAAGGCTTGCATGACCGCCGCGGACCGCTCGCCGATGTCCGGTGGAGCTGGTGAAGGGGGCCGTCGGCTGGCCAGGCGCTCAAGCTGGACGGCACTGAGCGGGACTCCCCGGCTGTCGATCGTGACGATCGCGTCCGCCAGGCGCCCGACCGCCGCCCAGTAGCCGTCCCCGAGGTCGCTCACCTCGAACGCGGCAGCTTCGCCGTCGACCAACACCGTCGCCGGCGCCCAGTCGACTCCGACCGGGTGAGGGGTCGGGCGGGTCACGTCCCTAGGGGCTTGGGCTTTGCCGCGCGGAGAGGCTAGGTAGGGGCCCGTAGGTGCCCCTTTGCGGGCACGCTCGAACTGGTCGTCGTCGCCCGGCCGGTGCGAGGTAACCGTCAGGCTGCCTCCTTCGGGGCCGTCGAAGCTGAAGCTCTCCGACAACAGCACCGCCCGCGCCCCGCGCCCAGTGCCCACGAAACCCATGCCGCCGCTCCCGATCCCCTGCCGGTCGAGGCCCACTGCGCCGTACAGCACGGGGTGCCGTTCGTCTGACGTGCTCACCCTCGTCTTGGTTCGGCCCTGTCCGCTGTCGAGCACCAGCGCGGCACCACCACGGACCCCACCAGCACATATTGCCCGCTATTGCATGGGCATGCTGCCAGCACCAGCGGGCAGCGACCGATACCGAACGACGGATTTGGAGCACCCATCTCGACCGGTCCAGTTGTCAGGCCACACGCCTAACAAGCTCCCAGAACAGCTGACGACACGCGCACGGGGTGCGGGACCGATGATCGGCGGTGGACACCTGCGCATGTCGCCGACTGGCACCTCGACCGCCCGCGCCACCTGCTCCGATGCGGCCCTTCACCGCGCATGGGCGCGAGAGTGGGGCTGAGCTTGACGGGATATACAAGTTTTTGTATAGTAAGCTCGTGAAGGACGTAGTGTTTGTCGGGAGCGCCTGCGACGACCTACGGAGCTTTTCGGTTGAAGCACGCCAGCGGGCCGGCTACCAGCTGTACCTGGTCCAAGTGGGGCTCGACCCTTCCGATTGGAGGCCGATGGCCTCAGTGGGGTCGGGCTGCCGGGAGATCAGGGTCCGCGCCGACACGGGCGCTTACCGCGTCCTGTACGTGGCGACGATCGGCGACGCGGTGTACGTCCTGCACTGCTTCCAGAAGAAGACTCAGCGAACTGCCAAGGCGGACATCGGCCTCGCCACGCAGCGCTATAGGCAGGTGACCGAGATGACCCGAGCAAAGGAGGCACCATGACCAGCACTGAGCGGTACACCAGTGTGTGGGACGCCCTCGAAGAGACGCCCGGCGCGGCCGAGAACATGAGGATCCGCTCCGCGCTGATGCAGGAGCTGGTCGCCTACATCAACAGGTCTGGCATGACCCAGGCGCAGGCGGCACGCAAGTTCGGGGTCACCCAGCCCCGCATCTCAGATCTCACCCGGGGCAAGATCGACCTCTTCAGCATCGACGCCCTGGTCAACATGCTGACCGCAGCCGGGTTGCACCTCGATTTGCGCATACGCGAAGCGAGTTGACCCCGGAGGAAGTGGCAGGGCCCTCGGGAGGTGTCGGTCGCCGTCACCGCCCAATAATTATGTCAAGCTGCGTGACGGGGACGACGCTCGACAGCAGGCCTTCAATGCGGTCGGCTGCCTTGGATACCGGCCGCACCTTGTGGCGGTAATGGCGATAAAGCGTGCGCGGGTCGTCTCCCAGTAGGTCGGCCACTTCTTCGATGCTGGCGCCGCCGTCCAGAAGGAGGGAGACGGCACTGTGGCGCCGCCGGCCTCCTGGTCCAGAAATGCGCCTGCCATCCGCCCTGTCTGAAGCCGCCGTCGCGGTCCTCGTCGGGCCCTCCCGGCGCCTGAGCTCCAGGGTCACGAACTCGGTCACGATGAGCTTGCCCATGGTGCATTCCTCTCTGTGGTGGCGATGCACCTGGATGACGGCGACCCAGAACACTCACCCAAATCCCCTGGGACGTCGCTGGGCGTTCTGGCGTGGTGGCCCGCAACGCTTGTCTGGTACCGGCCGTCGCGGGATCGCCGATTGTCCAACGAGGCGTGCCGGCCCCTATACCTGCCGGGTATCGACCCCGCCATTGGTCCCGGCTGTGGCGGTTGAGATGTTGGGGGCACCCTCGAACTTTGCCGTGGTTCCTATGCCGGCGTTGTGCCCGGCCGGCACGCACGACCGCCCGCCCCTCGACGAGCTCGACCCGCCGGCATGGGCCGTGCTGACCTGGCTCCGGGGCCACGGCCCCTCGCCGTAGTCCTCGTAGTGAAGTTCGACGTCGTTGCCGCTGTCAGTGCCGACTTTCACCCTGGGCATGAGCACGTCGTCCTGACGGTGCTTCGGTTTCTTCGTATACGCCTCATGTACCTCACCAGTGGATCCACCGCTGCTGCCGCAGGGACGTGGGCGCGCGGTGATTGGAGAGGATCAGTCCTCGATGTCGGAGAGGAGAAAACGGATCCCGCCCGTGGCCGCCTGGGCCAGTCCGCCAGCCAGCTCGCCTGCCTCAGGTGACCCGAGCGCGGCGCACGCGGTCGCGTAGTCGGAGAAGTAGATGTCGATGGTCCGGTAGGCGGGGGTCGGGGAGCCGTCCTCTTTCGGGAAGACCTTGGCCGATTCGACCCGCTGCATGTCGGGGATCTTGCCCAGCAGTCCCTTGTAGGCCGGGGAGTTGTAGTGGGCCTCAAAGGCGCCGGGATCGTTCGGGTTGTCGACGATGATGGTGAGCTTGACTGCCACGGAAACGATGATAGCGAGACTGCTCCACAAAGAGGCCTCCATTCGCTAGGTCTGCGGTCGCTATCGCCGCCCTTGCGTCCGGCCGCTTGTGGTCCCGGCGCCGTCACCGGCTTCTTCGCCCACAACGCGGGCGGCGGTCGTGCCAGATCAATCATTACGGAGCGCAGTCGTCACGCTCCACGAAATACCTGTTCAGGTGCCATATGGACGGCTACGTCGGGTGACTCGCAGGGTTCTTCAGGACCCCAAAAGGCCACCAGGGGATCGTCTAGAGGCACGCCGATATGCACGCGTACCGTCAGCTCCTCGACAGTCATGCCACGCTGAGCGGCCTCCGCGTCCGCCGTGGCCGCTGCCGCGCCAGCTGGGGGCTAGGGTCTCGGGCCCCCCATCCGCTGAACCCGGGTGGGCTTAGCGAACGCCGAGGTGTTGACTAGGTACTCCGGTACTTATGTACTTGAATCAAGGAGGTACCGATGAGCCAGGCACCCATCAAAGTCGACGAGGGCACGAAGGAGCGGATCCGCTATCTAGCAGCGCTCATCGACACTACCCAGGCTGAGGTCGTCGATCGGGCGGTCCGTGAGTACGCCGTCCGGCACGCCGACCTCATCGAGAAGGGCATCGACCATGCCCGATCCGTTCTCAGCTCCGGCGATGCTGCGATCGCGGCCCATCTCCTCGACCTCCCCGTCGCGGCCGTTGAGCGCGTTGCCGGAGGCCGTCGCTCGGCTAGCGCATCCCGAGCCTGACAGCCTCGAACCAGCCGACGTCACCGGTCGGCCAGTCGCTCCGCGCCTCGAACAGGACCGGAGCCAGGTGTTTTCGACAGCTAGCGGCGGCAACGCGATGGTCCGCTGACCGGCGCGCGACCGCTTCACTTCGCCCCGGGTGGCGGTCCCGTCAGGACTGCGCTTCATGGAGCCGGAAATGGTCAGGGTCGGCGGGTTGGCGCCGAGGTCGAGGTCCGACCACAACAGACCCGTCAGCTCGCCCGGGCGCAGGCCGAGGGTCATGCCTAGGGAAACGAGCGCTTCCAGCCGCCTCCAGGGCCTGGCGCGCCTCGGCCGCAAGTACGCATCGTTACTTCCAGAGGTGCTTCTGCTCGCTATGGGCGGCGACCCGTGGGACTTCCTGCAACGAACTGGTTAGCAAGTCCGCTCGCCGGTCCGGAGAGCTGAGACCCCAAGGTCCGGCGGCCCCGAATATCGGCCTCCGAGAGCCGGCGATCAGTGGCAGTCTGACCCGGGAATTCGGGCCGCGATTATGGGATAGGCCCTTGTTCAAGAACCGCTTTGCGAACCCCAGCGGACCGGCACTGAGCGCAGGCCCGCACGGGCCCAGTTCGACCGGGCTACCGAGCGTCCCACTTGAACCAGCGGATGCCGACGGCCCCGCACGCCGTCATGTAACCACCGCATGCGACCAAGCACAGCCAATCACGGCTTCCCCAGGAGGTGAGGTCCAGCACGCCGGCGAAGAGCGTCATGACTACGCCGACCGGGGACCACTGTGAGACCGACTCCCAAATGCCGCCCAGCGCGCCGCTTTGGCCGAACAAGCCAAGCAGGATGAGCACGATCAGCAGGATCCGTCCACCCGCGTTGACCGTGTCGGCCGACTTCACCAAACCCACGAGGGCTTGGCCGATAGTGAGGACGACGGCGCCGCCCAGGACCGAGATGGCAAGGACGAGCGCGTACTGGCTCGCCGAGAGCGAGAACTTCTGAACCTGCGCACCGACGATCAGGACGACGAGGGCCATAACGAGATTGGCGCCGACCTGCACCCCGAGCCGGCTCGTCATGATCGTCCACGTCGGGGCCGGTGTGACCCGCAGGCGCTGGAACACCCCGTTCTCCCGGTCGCGGGCGACCGAGAGGGCGTAGCCCATGATGGAGGTGGACACGAGCCCGTAGGCGAGGCTCAACCCGATGACGTAGCGCGCACCGCCAAGGTTCTGGGTCGCTTTGGAGGAGTTCGTCACGATCAGCACCAGGACCGGGAGAAGGAAGCTCAGCAACAGCCGCCGAGGGTTTTTTACGAGGGCGGTGCCGTCGGCGCGGGCCAACGAGCTGATGATGAGCGGAAGGCGCGGCCGTGCGGTCGTGCTCGGCGCTTTAATCACGGATCTCGCTCCCGGTGAGGCCGATGAACACGTCCTCGAGCGTCACGTCCCCATGGGCGACCTCGAGGACCCGCGGGTCGTCCTTATGCCTTATGCCTTTCGATGAGGTCCTTCGGCGTGTCGGTGGTCAGGACGGTGCCGTGGTCGATGATGGCGACGCGGTCACACACGGCCTGAGCCTCCTCCATGGAGTGGGTCGTCAACAAGATGCTCCCGCCGTCTTTGCGGATGTGCTCGATGCGCCCCCAAAGCTGGCGGCGCGACTGGGGGTCGAGCCCCGCCGTCGGTTCGTCGAGCAGCAGGAGCACCGGTTGGTGGATGACCGCGACGTATAGGGCAAGCCGTTGCTGTTGCCCGCCGGAGAGCTGTCTGAACGGCTTGGCGGCCTCTGCCCCGAGCCCGATGGCGCTGAGGTTGTCCGCGATCTCGCTACCCGACATCTCGACGCCATAGAGCCCGGCGTACAGGCGCACGATCTGGGCCACGCTGAGCTCGTTTTGAAAGCTTGTGGCCTGGAGCGACACGCCCATCTTCGCCTTTGCCTCGATGGGGTGGCGGGCCACGTCGACCCCGTCCAGCAGCACCGTGCCCGAGCGGGGCCGCACGAGCCCCTCGATCGCGCTCAGGGTGCTCGTCTTGCCGGCGCCGTTGGGGCCGAGGAGCCCGAAGATCTCGCCCCGGGCGATCTGCAGGCCGATGTGGTCGACCGCCGTCTTCGGGCCGTAGGTGACGCTCAAGTCCCTGATGTCCAAGATGGCGTCAGCCACGCGGCCGCGGTCATCGGCGCTCGGCAGACCATCCTGTGGGGCCCGGTGCGGGCGCACCTCGTCCAGGTCGGCGACCGCCTTGGGCCGCTCGGTGCCGACCGGTCGACGCTTCTGACGTGACCGTGCGAGAGCGTAGCCGGCACGGGCCACCAAGAGCACGACCACGACGACGAGCAGCACGCCGCCGCCCCCGAACGCCGAGGCGGTCACCGCTTCCCCCCGTCGGGGCGCAGCCTGGTCACGAGCCGACCTCAGAACCGAGCCGGGCCAACGCCCTCGGTGTGAGCCTTTGGGCCAGGAGCTCGAGCGCGTCGACAACCTCGCCCACCTCGCTCGCTCCGGAGCCCGCCAGGGCAGGGGCGAGCACGGCCTCGATAGGTGCCGAACGGACGCTCGCCCCCCGCGCTATCCCCGCAGGGGTGGCCCGGACCAGGGTCCGGCGGTGGTCGGCCGGGTCGACCTCGGTCTCAAGCACGCCGAGGTCGCGAAGCTTGGCCACCGAGGTGGAAACGTGGCTTTGGGGGAACCCAGTCCTCTCGGTGATGTTGGAGATGGAGCTGCCCGGGTGGAAGGCGACGTCCATGAACACCAGCCGCACGCTGGTGGCCAGCCTCCCCTGGGGGAGCGCGTCCTCGGCGAGCTGCATGAGCTTGCGGCCCAGTAGAAAGAGCTCCACCGCGTTCACATCAAAGATGATACATCACAACGCGATGTAAGGTGCGGAGGGCGGTCAGCGCCCAATTGGTGGGTGTCGAACTGGACGTACTTGCGGCCGAAGCTCTTTGCCACAGCCAGGCCGTGGTCGACGTAGAACCGCTTGCTCGCGGCAACATCCGCAACTCCCAACAGGAGCACGATCTCGGTGAGCCTCACCGGCTGCACGCGGTCGCCACGGCCGCGCTGATCGTCTACGTTCGGTTCATTTGCGCCGGACCGAGGCCTCATTCAGGGCCACGGCCTCTCGAATGAGAGCTTTGAACGCCTTCTCATCAATCTTTTCGCCCTCATGCACATCGATCGCACGGCGCAGGTTGCCTTCGAGGCAGGAGTTGAATAGGCGTGAAGGGTCCTTCAGGGAGGCGCCCCTCGCGAAGGTGACTTTCACGTGGTTCTTATAGATCTCGCCCGTGCAAATCATGCCGTCATGTGACCACAAAGGCACACCCTCTGGATTTGTCGGCTTTATCCACTTCCTCTCCTCAACTACTCCGGGATCGGCCTGTTCGATCCATTTGCGGATCCGGGAAAGGGTCGCGCCGCGCCAATCGTCAAGGCTCATGGGAGGAGACTCGTCCCTTCAGGGTCCTGCTCTTCTTCATGCCGTTGATTGATACACCTCGTCGGTAACCTCTGGCAATCCCCAGCATCCGTGATAACTGATAGCAACAGCTGTCCGGCCCGGCGGGGCCAGTGGGACCGTCGGCGGCCAGCAAGCGCAGTTCCCGTCGGAGGCGACGATGCGGGCGTCCCCGGCCGCGGACAATGTCGGCCGACTTGGAGTACCGGGATCAGGTGGATCTGCACCTTGTCCAGGACGCCCGCGGCGCGTTGGGCGGCTCGGGCGCCATCGTCGAGAGCAAGTCATCGATCAGTACCTGCATTCACACCTCACGCGGGGTCATCACGTCGGTCCGGTGGGCCTCGAGCCGCTGGACGAGCTCGCGGGGGCGGCCGAGGGCAGGCAGGTGGCCTCCGTCGATCTCGTCGGGCACGATCCCGAGGCGCTCTTGCACCACCCGGCACTGGAACTCGGGGGGGAAGAAGCGGTCGTGCCGACAGAGCAGGAACCGGGTGGGCACGTCCGGCCAGGCTGCAAGGGGCCATGGTTTCTCGAAGGGGGTGCCGGACTGCACCCGAGCGTGACGACCTGCCTCGGCCGCAAGCTCCGGCGGAAGGTCGTGACAGAAGACCTCCAGAGGGTCGAAGGGATCGGGAAAGACATGTCCCGTATAGGCCCACCACTGTCCCGGGGACTCCCCGGGGCGGGGCACCATGGCCGCCACCAGGACCATCATCTCCACCGGGATCCGCTCGGCCACCAAGGGGGCGGTGAACCCAGCCAGGGACTGGGCGACGAGGATCAACGGGGAGCGGTCGCCGACGGCGTCGACGACGGTGTCGGCGTACTCGGACAGCCCGGCTGTGTCGTCGTCGCAAGGCAGGTCCGGCGCCACCACCTCGTGGCCGAGCGCCTCTAGCTCGGGTGCCACGAGGTGCCAATACCAGGAATCGGTGCCGGCACCGTGGATCAGTGCGTAGGTCGCCATCAGCGATTGAGACTACAGAGCCCGGCTCGAATCATCGGTTACGGGTTGACGGACGCGGAAGAGACGAGTACCGCCGCCCTCGTGAAGAAAGCAGTGAGCTGAGCACGGCTAGGAACGCCAGAGCCCGGGATGGGAGCACCACGCAGCGCCGAACAGCGCAAGAGCGGCAGGTTGGCTCGGCTCGCCTCGGAAGTGGACGCTTGGGTCGCCACCGCCGGCCCCGCGGCCGTGCTCCGGGCGCTGGGCGCCGGCCCGGCGGCACTGGGCCACGGGGGACCGAGCACTGCCCTCGGCCACTGCCCGGCTGTTAGCTCGCACGGGAGCCCCCTCACCCGTCCTCACGGGCGCCCGCTTTGCCCCTCGAGGACCTCAACTGGTCGAGGGCGGCGACCGTCACGAGGCCATCTGGCAGGGAATTGCCACTAGTGAGGATGGCGCCCAGGAAGCCGTGCGAGCCTGGCACGAGGCTTACCAAAGAAGGCAGAGCCTCCGCGGTTGACTCTTGCCAAGACGCGGGCTTCTGTACCCCGGGGCGCTCACGGACGTCATCACCTGTCGCTGCGTACCGTCACCTGCTCCGATGTCCATGATCGGCTGGAGGCTAGAGGGCGGGCCGGCCTGCTGGTCGCGAGACCCGCAACCGCTGGCCGGGGAGCTGCCGGTACCATGTCTTCCGACGCCATGGCCATTGAGGACCGTACCGCCGCAGACGCCGCCCGCCGGATCCCCTCGGGCTCTGGGGCCCGGCCACTAGCCGGCAACCGGGCGGTGACGGCTGTCAAGGTGCCGGCGCGTATCACAGTCGTCTTCTGGGCGCTCAAGTTGCTCAGCACGGCTATGGGTGAGGCGACGTCCGACTCCCTGGTCCACGGCATCAACCAGTACCTCGCGGTGATGCTGGGCTTCTTGGCGTTCGCGGCGGCCATGGTCCTGCAACTGCGGGCCCGGCGCTACAGCCCCTGGACTTACTGGTTCGCCGTGGCCATGGTTGCCGTGTTCGGCACGATGGCCGCCGACGCCCTCCACATCGGGCTCCACGTGCCCTACGCCGCGTCCAGCCTCTTCTACCTGGTCGTCCTGGCCGCGGTCCTGGTCGCCTGGCACCGGACGGAAGGCACGCTGTCGATCCATAGCATCTATACCGTCCGGCGCGAGTTGTTCTACTGGGCCACCGTGCTTGCCACCTTCGCTCTGGGCACTGCCGTCGGTGACCTGACCGCCACGACGTTCCACATCGGTTACTTGGGGTCGGGGCTCATGTTCATCGGGCTGTTCGCCGTCCCGGGCCTGGCTTACCGGCTGGTGCGGGTCAACTCAGTGCTGGCGTTTTGGACCGCGTACATCCTGACTCGCCCGCTCGGCGCCTCGTTCGCCGATTATCTCGGTTTCTCCCGCAGCGCCGGCGGTGTCGGGCTCGGGCACGCGGCCGTCGCCGCCATTTTCGCCGTCCCCATCGTCGTGCTCGTCGCCTACCTGGCCCGTAGCCACCAGGACACCGCGGCGGCTGTGGCCTAAGAGTGCTCGGCGGGCGGGGCTGTCCCGCCTCCAGGCCGAGGTCATCAGGGGAAGGTCACGACCACGTCCAGTCCTGTCCTTGCCTAAATGAGCAAGCAGGTTGCCAGGAGCGTGATGTCCCTGTCCCCGTCCCTGTTCCTGTTCCCACCCCAGGGCTGGAAGTTTGACACCGTACCGCTTGACGCGGTCGCAGAAAAGTGATATCACTTTGATAGACGACCATAAGGGGCGCCGGGTCACACGGAGGCACTGCAATGCAACGACCAACAGATCTGAAGGCTCCCCAGGGCCAGCCAGGTAGCCCGGTTGAGGAGCGGGAGTACCGGTCATGGCCAGGTATCCCCGTCCTGGTGGTGTCCATCGCCGCTTTTATCGGGGGCATACTGCTGGTCATAGGCGGCGGGGCTACCAGGGTTTGGACCGGGATAGCGTTACTTGTCCTGGCTACTCTCGGGTACGTCGGCCTGAGCGCCATTTCCCCTGGCCAAGTGCGCGTCGTACAGCTTTTCGGGGGTTACCGAGGGACGGTCCGCACTACCGGCTTGCGATGGGTCAACCCCTTCTCTGTGCGCCGCCGGATCTCGGTGCGGATCCGCAACAAAGAGACACCGACAGTCAAAGTCAACGACTTGGACGGCAACCCGATCGAGATCGCCGCCGTCGTGGTGTGGCAGGTCCGTGACAGCGCCCGCGCCCTCTACGGCGTCGAGGACTTTGTGGCCTTTGTCGATACCCAGAGCGAGACCGCGCTCCGCCACGTCGCCAACGGCCACCCCTACGACAACGCCGGCACCGAGGTGCTGTCCCTGCGCGACCATACCGACGAGATCGCCGGCCAGCTGGCCGGCGAGATCGCGGCCCGGGTCGTCCCTGCCGGCGTCGACGTCATCGAGGCCAGGATCACCCGGTTGTCCTACGCGCCCGAGATCGCTCAGGTCATGCTGCAGCGCCAGCAAGCCAGTGCCGTCGTCGCCGCCCGCTCCCGGATCGTCGAGGGCGCGGTCGGGATGGTCCAGATGGCGCTGGCCCGGCTGGCCGAGCAGGGCATCGTCGAGCTGGACGAGGAACGCAAGGCGGCGATGGTCTCCAACCTCCTGGTCGTACTTTGTGGCGACAGGGGTACGCAACCGATCGTCAACGCCGGGTCCCTCTACCACTAGGGCGGTGCCTGACTCCTCGGTGCCCGAGCGCAAGAGCATCCTGCTCCGCCTCGATCCCTCCGTCCACGACGCGCTGGCCCGATGGGCGGCCGACGAGTTGCGCAGCACCAATGCTCAGATCGAGTTCCTGCTCCGCCACGCCCTGAGCGATGCCGGCCGCGGGGGCGCCGGCGGGCGGCTGCCAAGGCGTGGCCGGCCAAGAAAAGAACCGGGCCCGGACTAACTGGCCCGAAGTAACAGCAGCGTGAGATTGGGGACCGGAAGCGATGAAGTTGGTCTGTCCATGGGCATCGACCCAAAGGAGTTTGGTATGTCAAGTGTAGGACTTGAGAAATTGACCGAGAGCCCGCAGGCCGCACCGGCGGCGCAGGCCATGGAGCTGCGCAAGACCTATGGGACAGGGCAGGCAGAAGTGCACGCTCTAGCCGGTGTCGACGTCACTTTCGAACGGGGCCGGTTCGCGGCCGTGATGGGCCCGTCGGGCTCGGGGAAGTCCACGCTCATGCACTGCATGGCCGGCCTGGACCGGCCGACGTCGGGCCGATCTTTTATCAGCGGCCTGGATATCGGCAAGCTGGACGATCCCGCGCTCACCCAACTGCGGCGCGACCGGGTCGGCTTCGTGTTCCAGTCCTTCAACCTCGTCCCGACGCTCACGGCGGAGGAGAACATCACCCTTCCCGTCGACCTCGCCGGTCGCAAGGTCGACCAGGGATGGTTCGACTACCTGGTGAGCCAGCTCGGCATCGGCGAAAGGCTTGGCCACCGCCCGAGCGAGATGTCGGGTGGCCAACAACAGCGGGTCGCCTGCGCCCGAGCGTTGATAAACAGGCCCGACCTTGTCTTCGCCGACGAACCCACGGGCAACCTCGACTCGAACGCCTCGGCCGGGATGCTTGGGTTCTTGCGCCAGTCGGTGAGCGAACTGGGCCAGTCCATCGTCATGGTCACCCACGACCCGCGCAGTGCCGCTTACGCTGACCGCGTCCTGTTCCTCGCCGATGGGCGAGTGGTTGACGAGCTCAGCGAGCCGACGGCCGACCTGGTCCTGGACAAGATGCGCGGTCTGGGGGCCTGACATGCGGAAAGTGACCATTAAGGGCCTGCTCGCTCACAAGCTCCGCCTGGCCCTCACCTCGCTGGCCATCGTGCTCGGGGTCACCTTTATTTCCGGGACGTTCGTCCTCACCGACACCCTGCACAACATGTTTTTCTCACTGGTCGGCAGCATTTACCAGAACATCGACTTCGAGGTCCGCGGCGTGGCGCAGTTCCCGGGCAACAGCGCAGACGCGGTGCGCGACCCGCTCGCCGAGTCGCTCCTGGCGACGGTGCGCCGTGTCCCCGGTGTCGAGGCCGCAGATGGGGTGGTCGGCGGCTACGCCCAGTTCCTGTCGCATACCGGTCAGCCGATCGCCACCGGCGCTGAGCCGACCCTCGGCGAGAACTTTGACCCCGACGCGCTGACCTCCGAGCTCCGCATCGTCCAAGGCCGGCCGCCGGCGAGCGCGCACAGCGTGGCCATGGACGCGGGCACGGCTAAGAAGTACCACTTCAGCGTGGGCCAGAGCGTCCGCATCCTCTTCGGGGGGCCAACCCGGACTTTCACCATCACCGGGATCGTCCAGTTCGGGACGGCTGACAACCTGGCGGGCGTGACGGTTGCGGCCTTCACCCTTCCCACTGCCCAAGAGGTCCTGGGGGAGGTGGGCCAGCTCGACCACATCAACGTGGTGGCCAAACCGGGTGCCGGCCAGGCCGCCGTCGGCCGGGCCATCGCCCGGGTCTTACCCCCCGGGGTCGAGGTCGTCACGGGCCAGACAGTGCTGAACGAGCAGACGAGCTCTATCAACCAGTCGCTTTCATTTTTCTCAACTGCCCTGCTGGTGTTCGCGTTCATCGCGCTGTTCGTCGGTGCCTTCACGATCTTCAACACGTTTTCCATCACCGTCGGCCAACGGACACGGGAGCTGGCGCTGCTGCGGGTGGTCGGCGCCAGCCGGCGCCAGGTGTCCCGGTCGGTGCTCGGGGAGGCCGCCATTGTGGGCATCATTTCTTCGCTCATCGGTACCGGGCTCGGAGTGCTCGCCGCCGTCGGGCTCGAGGCGCTGCTCAGTGCGTTCGGCTTTACCCTGCCGTCAGGCCCGCTCGTGTTCGAAGCCCGGACGGTGGTGGTCGCACTGGCCGTCGGTGTGGGCGTGACGGTCATTTCCGCCATCAGCCCGGCGCGTCGGGCCGTGCGCATCCCGCCCATAGCGGCTATCAGCGACCGTCAGGGAGGCAGCGAGGTCTCCCGCCGCCGCCCGTACGGCCGGGGCGCCACGCTCGCCCTGGTCGGGGGCGTCCTGCTCGCGGCGGGCCTCTCGGTACCGGCTATCGCGCTAGTAGGCGCCGGCGCGGCGGCCATCTTCGTCGGCGCCGCCATGCTCGCCCCCGCCGTGGCCCGCCCGCTCTCCAGCGCC
The DNA here is from genome assembly GCA_049522375.1 of Acidimicrobiales bacterium. Lineage (GTDB taxonomy): Bacteria > Actinomycetota > Acidimicrobiia > Acidimicrobiales > Palsa-688 > Fen-671. The sequence continues at coordinate 17,454 of JBEKNX010000022.1, forward strand.
ATCGGTCGCCCGTTGGCCGGCGCGCTCGGGGCACCGGGCAAGCTCGGGCGGGAGAACTCCATGCGCAGCCCCCGGCGCACCGCCCAGACGGCGTCCGCTCTCATGATCGGCATCGCCCTCGTGTCGGCTATGGCCGTGTTCGGGGCCTCGGTGTCCCGCTCGGCCACCAGCAGTGTGGACGATGCCATCGGCGCCGACCTGATCGTGAGCGGCACCAGCAGCGGCTCTGGGTCGTTCAGCCGGTCCTTGGCGGACGCAGTTACCCGGGTACCCGGTGTCAGCGCGTCGTTGATCGCCTACGGTGGCCAGTTCGAGGTCCGACAGTCGCTCGAGAACCTCAAGGGCGTCTCCACCCGGGGCCTCTCCGAGACGGTCATCCTGCGCATGACCGCGGGGAGCGCCGGCGCGCTCGCCGCCGGCGACCTGCTCATCGACTCCACTACGGCCAAGTCCGACCACCTCTCGGTCGGGAGCACGGTCCCCGTCAAGTTTGCCCTTACCGGCTCCTCCAGGATGCGCATCGGAGGGATCTACAAGGCGAACGCCCTCATCGGGAGCTACGTCGTCAGCCAAGCCTTCTACCTGACCCACTACCAAGACCCGCTCCCCGGCGCCGTCCTGCTGAAGACCGATGGCAGCTCCGTCGTAGAGCGGGCAGTTAACAGGTTGCTGGCTCCGTACCCGACGGTGCAGGTGCAGACCCGGGCTCAGTTCGAAAAGTCCGCGGTTGGCAGTGTCAACCAGTTGCTCGGCCTGATCTACGCCCTGCTCGCCCTGGCGGTCGTCATCGCCCTTGTAGGCATCGTCAACACGCTGATGCTGTCGGTGTTCGAGCGCACCCGCGAGATCGGCCTGCTCCGCGCCGTCGGCATGAAGCGGCGCCAGGTGCGGACCATGGTCCGCACGGAGTCGGTGATCCTGTCGGTCTTCGGTGCCATCATCGGCATCCTCATCGGGACGGCCATGGGCATGGCCCTGGTGAGCTCGCTCAAGCTCACCGACACGGTCGTACCTACGTCGAGCCTCATCGTGTTCTTGTTCCTGTCGGCCGTGCTCGGCCTGGTGGCTGCCACCTGGCCCGCCCGGCGGGCGGCCAAGCTGGACGTCCTGGCCGCCATCGCGGCCGAGTAAGTGTGCGCCCTGAGTGGCTCAGGGTTGACCAGGTGGACGGGGGCCCTGCCGGGCGAGCAGGGCGCCCCAGCCCTCACTGTCACCAGGGACGATCGCCTTTGGCGGGTCGGCCACCAAAACGTGCGCTTCGCCGGTCCGGACGGCCATGACGATGGCCTGGGCCACCAGGGCCGGCGGGTCCGGGGTGATGTGGCGGGCGCCGGCGGCGAGATGGCCGGCCCGAAGGTTCTGGTGGAACTCGGTGGAGGTGACGGACGGGTATACCACCGACACTGATACGCCGGCGGCGGCGAGTTCGAGCCGAGCCACCTGGGACAGCAAGTTGAGCGCAGCCTTAGTGGCGGAGTAGCCACCGAGCCCGGGGAACACCCGCAGGGACGTCGCCGAGCTCACGTTCACGATCGCCCCGCCTGATTGTGCCCGCATGGTGGGCAAGGCCGACTGCATCCCGACCAAGGGCGCCACGACATTGAGGTCAAAGACCGCACGCAGGTCGACCGGGCTTACTTCCTCGATCGGGACGTGCAGGCCTTGCCCGGCATTGTTGACCAGGATGTCCAGTCTGCCGTAGGTGCCCACAGTGCGGGCTACCAGGCGCTCGATCTCGCCCGCTCCGGTCACGTCGGTGGTGACGGCGAGCGAGCCCGGCAGCTGCGCCGCCAGCTCCTCGAGGCGTGCCGTCCGGCGAGCGGCCAGCACCACCTGGGCGCCCAGTCCGTGGAGCAGACGGGCGGTGGCTTCCCCGATCCCCGACGACGCTCCGGTCACGATGGCCACCGTCCCGTCGATTTCCATTCCTGATGACCTCCTGTTCTGGCTACCGGCTGTTCTGGCTACCGGTGCCCGGCCCAACCGAGCGGTCGTGCCTAGGGGTGCCGCGACGTCCCCGGCGCGACCTGCACCTTGAGCCCCTTCCCGCCGCGCACGTAGCCGAGGGCCTCGAGGTAGGAGGAGATCGGCAGGCTGTCGCTCACCAGGCGAGACAGCCCGAGGTCCACGTTTACGGCGAGGTCGCAGGCTCGGTCGAAGCTGTGCAGTACCGCCATCGAACCGACGAAGCTCATCTCGCGGTTGAAAAGACGGTACGGCGAAAAGCGGGCTCTGGCATCGGCAGCGGCCACCCCGAACTGGAGGTAGTTGCCCCCGGGCCGGATGCGCCCGACGGCGTCCTCGATCGCCCCGATGACCCCCGAGGCGTCGATGACGACGTCGAAGCCGCCTTCGTCGTCGAGTTGGTCGGCGCGGGCGACAACGGCCGTGGCCCCGAAAGCTCGGGCCATCTGGCGCCGTGCCTCATTGGGCTCGACGACGGTCACGGAGATCGCCCCCACTCGTCCCGCCAAAGACAGCAGCAGCAAGCCCATGGTGCCGGCGCCGTAGATGAGGAAACGGTCGCCGAGCTTGGTGCGCAGAAGGTCGTAGCCGTGCACGGCGCAGGACAGGGGCTCGATGAGCGCGGCGACGGACAGGTCGAAGCCGTCCGGCAGGAGATGGACGTTCCACCCTGGTACCGCCAGGTACTCGGCGCACGCTCCCGGATCGGTGATGCCCAGGGCCCTGAAGTTGTGGCACAGGTTGCCGTGGCCTTCCCGGCAGGGTCGGCAGCGGCCGCAGTAATTGTTCGGGTCGGCCGTGACGTTGGCGCCGACGCTGATATTGGAGACGTTGCTGCCCACGGCGACCACCTCGCCGGCAAATTCGTGCCCGGGGACGAGCGGGTAGCGCGCCAGGGAAAACTCCCCGTCGGCAAGGTGCAAATCCGTGCCACAGATGCCGCACGCCCGGACCGCCACCACTACCTCGTCGGGCCCGGGGGCCGGGTCTGCGACCTCGCCCACGTCGACGTCGCCCGGTCTGTCGATCACCACCGCTTGCATGGCTTCCCGTCCTCTCTCGCTCTTCGGTGTATTTCGAGAGCAATTTAAGGACCCTACTCGCCGGGGAGGCTCGTGGCGGCAGAGCTATGATCCGCCTGAGCGCCGCGAGGAGTGACAGCAACGCCTGGTCCGACATCACCGGCCGTGCCTGAGCCCCAAAGCGCCAACCGACAAGGAGGCTGTGATGGGCCTAATGGACAAGGTGAAGCAAGGTGCAGGGCAGGCTCTGACCAAGGCGCAGCAGGGAGTTACCCAGGGTAAGGCCAAGCTTGACCAAGCCCAGGCCAAGCACCAATGGGACGGGCTTTTGCGCAACCTGGGTGCAGCCGTCTACGCCGAGCAACGCCAGGGAGGCCCGGCCGACGCGGTTACCGCCGCTCTG